>CAWUMP010000252.1:0-3636 GCA_963923385.1 uncultured bacterium
ATCCTCTCTGGTCTCGTGGGCTCGGAGATGTGTATAAGAGACAGTTCGTAAAGAGCTTTATGTCGGCATGGTGGTTGATCGGGGCACGCAGCGTGTGTGTTTAATGGCTTCGAGTGAAGGCGGCATGGACATTGAAGAGGTGGCCGCGCATACACCAGAAAAAATTCACAAGGTGTTTATCGATCCGCGCACTGGTTTAACGGATGCTGAGGCCGAAGGCGTGGCGCGCAAAATTGGTGTGCCAGATGCGGCGCTTGCCCAAGCGCGCGATTTGCTGAAATCTTTGTATACCTGTTTCGATCAAACCGATGCGTCCTTGGTCGAAATTAATCCGCTGATTTATACCGGTGATAACAAAGTCATCGCCCTGGATGCGAAATTAAATTTCGACGACAACGCGATGTTTCGTCACCCCGAGCTGGCCGAGCTGCGCGACTTGGAAGAAGAAGATCCTGCTGAAGTCGAGGCCTCAAAGTACGATCTAAATTACGTACAACTCGAGGGCAACATTGGCTGTTTGGTCAATGGCGCAGGCTTGGCGATGGCCACGATGGATATCATTAAGTTCTATCACGGCGCGCCAGCTAATTTTCTGGATGTGGGCGGTGGTGCAACGACCGAAAAAGTCACTGAAGCATTCAAGATCATGTTGCGCAACCCTGAGCTAAAAGCCATCTTGGTCAATATCTTTGGCGGCATCATGAAGTGCGATGTGATTGCCACGGCGTGTGTCGATGCCGCGCGCCAAGTCAAGCTCGGCGTGCCTTTAGTGGTGCGCCTTGAAGGAACCAACGTTGAGCTAGGCAAGAAAATTCTTGCCGACTCAGGCTTGCCGATCATCTCGGCAAATAACATGGTGGATGCCGCAACGAAAGTGGTTGCGGCCGCGAAAGGGACGCACTGATATGAGTATCTTGATTGATAAAAACACCCGTGTGATGACCCAAGGGATCACCGGAAAAACCGGACAGTTTCATACCAAGATGAGTCAAGCCTATGCCAATGGCCCCAATTGCTACGTGGCTGGTGTGAACCCTAAAAAACCGGGTGAATCGTATGAAGGCATTCCCATTTTTGCCTCGGTTGCTGAAGCAAAAAAACAAACCGGTGCCAATGTGTCGGTGATTTATGTGCCGCCCCCCTTTGCTGCTGCAGCGATTGATGAAGCGGTCGATGCGGATCTGGATTTGGTGATTTGTATTACCGAGGGTATTCCGGTGCGGGACATGATTCGCACTAAAGATCGCATGCGCGGAAAACGCACTATCCTGATCGGACCTAACTGCCCGGGCTTGATTACTCCCGAAGAAATTAAGATCGGCATCATGCCGGGTCACATCCATAAAAAGGGACCCATCGGCGTGGTCTCGCGCTCTGGCACGCTAACTTATGAAGCGGTGGGTCAGTTAATGGAGTTGGGGTTGGGACAGTCCTCATGCGTGGGGATTGGTGGTGACCCGGTCAATGGCTTAAAACACATCGATGTGATGAAGCTATTTAACGAGGATCCCCACACCGAGGCCGTCATCATGGTCGGTGAAATTGGCGGTTCCGACGAAGAAGAGTGCGCGCAGTGGATTAAAACCCACATGAAAAAACCGGTCATTGGCTTTATTGCCGGAGCCACCGCCCCAGAAGGTAAGCGTATGGGGCATGCCGGCGCCATTATTTCGGGTGGTAAAGGGACTGCACAGGAAAAATTGGCGGTCATGGAGTCTTGTGGCATCAAAATCACCATGAATCCAGGGGAAATGGGTAAAACCCTGAAGTCCGTCTTAAAGTAAGTCGTTTCGCCCCCGTGAAGGCACCCCGGTTGAACCTGGGGTTGCCTTGCTTGACCGCAGTCAAGGGTCAAGCCGCCTTCCGTGCCTGATAATCTCAAGCTTACTGAGGAGAGTCGCATGGGCGGTCCGGATCAGGTTATTCCCATCAAGCCGGTGAATTTGCGTGCCACCCCCAAAGGTCGTGGTGTCGATCCGCAAGCGCTTGCGCAAGTGCAGTCTTTGTTGGGTGATGCACCGCGCCGCCGCGATCTACTGATTGAGCATCTCCACCGCATCCAAGATCGTTTTGGACATTTGTCTGCGCCACACCTTGCCGCCCTAGCGGCAGAACTGCGCATGGCGCAGTCCGAGGTTTATGAAGTGGCGAGTTTTTATCACCACTTCGATTTAGTGAAAGAGGGCGCCGAGGCGCCAGCAGCCATCACGGTGCGCGTTTGCGATTCGCTGTCCTGCGAAATGGCTGGAGCGAAATCCTTGTTACAACGTTTGCCTGAGGTGCTCGGAAAAGACGTGCGTGTGATTCCTGCGCCTTGCGTGGGTCGATGTGAAACAGCACCTGCGGTGATTGTGCATCAACACCCGGTTGCGCATGCAACGATCGAACGCGTGCAAGCGGCCGTCAAGGCAAAGCAAACGCGTTGCGATACACCCAAGGCAATCAATTACGCACGCTATCGACAATCTGGTGGCTATCAGCTGATTGCCGATTGTTTGGCCGGAAAACACACGCGCGATGCCATCACGCACATCATGGAAGACTCCGGCCTACGTGGCTTGGGTGGCGCGGGCTTTCCTGCGGGTCGTAAATGGCGCTTGGTGGCCGCAGAACCCGGGCCGCATAACATGGCCGTCAACATCGATGAGGGCGAACCCGGGACCTTTAAAGACCGTTGGTACCTTGAGCGTGATCCACATCGTTTTCTTGAAGGCATGTTGGTGGCCGCTTGGTGTGCTGGTGTGGGCGAAATTTGGATTTACTTGCGCGACGAATATCACGGCGTGCGTGCGCTACTCGAGCGTGAATTAGCGGCGCTGAAAAAAAATCCACCTTGCGCACTGCCTCCGATTCATTTGCGTCGTGGTGCAGGTGCGTACATTTGCGGTGAAGAATCGGCGATGATCGAATCGATCGAAGGTAAGCGCGGTATGCCGCGTTTGCGTCCGCCGTATGTTGCACAAGTGGGCTTGTTTGGTTATCCCACCCTCGAACACAACATGGAAACCGTGTATTGGGTGCGCGATATTGTGGAGCGTGGCGCGTCGTGGTTTAGTCGCCATGGCAGCAATGGTCGCAAGGGCTTGCGCTCATTCTCAGTGTCGGGGCGCGTGAAGAAACCTGGGGTGCATGTCGCCCCAGCGGGCATCACGGTGCGCGAGCTAATCGATCAGTACTGCGGTGGCATGCGCGACGGACACGCGTTTTATGCTTATCTACCGGGCGGTGCTTCGGGCGGTATTTTGCCTGCATCGATGGGTGATATTCCGTTGGACTTCGATACCTTGCAGCCGTATGGGTGCTTTATAGGATCGGCTGCGGTGGTGATTTTGTCTGATCAAGATCGCGCCAAGGACGCGGCTCGCAACTTGATGCGCTTTTTTAAAGATGAATCGTGCGGCCAATGCACGCCGTGTCGTGTTGGCACCGCGAAAGCGCTCGCGTTAATCGAACAACCGAAGTGGAATCAATCGTTGTTGGCAGAGCTATCACAAGCGATGGTGGATGCATCGATTTGCGGTTTGGGTCAAGCCGCACCCAATCCCGTGCAATGCGTGATCAAGTATTTTCCCGACGAGGTGGCGTGATGGATCGAGTCAGCGCAACGCAGTTGGCAACCATGCCAATCGAATTCAA
>CAWUMP010000253.1:0-3608 GCA_963923385.1 uncultured bacterium
GCGTCACTTTGCCCGGCGCGATGAGTTGTGGAAATACCTTGAGCACTGCGCAGATAAATATGATCTGCGTCGACACATTCGATTTCAAACCGAGGTCGTGGCGGCGCGTTACGACGATGCGCAGGCCGAATGGCAACTGACACTGCGCGATACGCAAGGAAAACAAACGCACGCGTCAGGGCGCATCTTGGTGCCCGCGGTGGGGCAGCTGAACCGGCCAGCGATTCCCAACATCGAAGGAATCGAGACCTTTGGTGGTCCGGTTTTTCATACCGCGCGTTGGGATACGAGCGTCGATTTACGCGGTCAGCGTGTGGCGATGGTGGGCACGGGTGCCAGTGGCATGCAGGTGGGGCCGACCATTGCACCTGCGGTTGCGCAGTTGACGATTTTTCAGCGTGGACGGCATTGGTGTTTTCCGCATCCTAACTATCATCGCGCAATGCAAGCCGGTACGCGCTGGGCATTGGCCAACATTCCATATTTTGCGAGTTGGTATCGTGCGCTGTTGTTTTGGGCGTCGGGTGATTTGATGCATCCGTTATTGCAAGTCGATCCGACGTGGACGCAACCTGAGGTGTCACTCAATGCGGAAAGTCATGCGTTTCGAGAAAAATTACTTGCGCATATACACGCAGAACTCGCAGATCGTCCGGACTTGATTGAAAAAACCGTGCCGACTTTTCCGCCTTACGGTAAACGCATGTTGCGTGATAACGGTTGGTTTCAACTACTCAAGCGCGATAACGTGGCGTTGGTCGAAGGTGGGGTGGCGCGTGTCGAACCTGGTGCGGTGATAGATCGACACGGCCAACGTCATGCCGCGGACATCATCGTCTTAGCGACAGGTTTTCAGGCGACGCGTTTGTTGGCTGAACTATCGTTAGTGGGTGAAGACAACACCAATATTCGCAGTCTGTGGGGCGAAGATAATCCGCAAGCGTTTTTGGGAATCACCGTGCCTAAGTTTCCGAATATGTTTTTGTTACAAGGACCAAACACCATTTTGTCGCACGGTGGCAGTATGTTTTTTCATACCGAATGCCAAGTGCGTTACGTGATGCAGTGTGTGCGCGAACTGATTGAGGGTGGTCATGCTGCCATGCAAGTGCGTGCACCGGTGTACGAGGAATTTAATCGCCGTGTGGACGCCGCCCATGCGCAGATGGTTTGGGCCCATCCTGGCGTGAATAACTGGTATAAAAATCCGGCTGGTCGCGTGACGGCGGTCTCGCCTTGGCGGTTGGTGGATTATTGGAAAATGACTGCGGCGCTTGATCCGAGTCATTATCGCTTTGCAGCAAGTGTGGATTGATCTAGCGTACATGCACCAATATCGCGCCGAGGGTCGGTTCGTGATCGCAGCAGAGCTGACCAAGCGCTGACAACTGGATGCGGGCCTAGGCGCACATCACCGATTTGCATTCGGGTTGGCGCGATACAGTGCGTGGGTTCTGTTGTATAGTTTTATGCTTATGCAAGAGTTCAATCCAAATTTTTATTCGCTGATCCGACGCATCGATCGCTTCACTGATCTCAGTGGCAAGCTGTTTGCGTTCAGCATGTTGTTTCTGGTCATCTCGATCAGTTATGAATGTTTTTCGCGCTATGTGTTTGGCAGCCCAACCATCTGGGTCTATGACACCAGTTATATGGCCAATGGCAGTGCGTTTATGTTGGGCTGTGGTTATGCCTTACTGAAGGGCGCTCACGTACGTACCGACATGCTCTGGGAAAATTTTAGCGAGCGTAAAAAAGGCTGGATTGATCTTAGCGCTTATATTTTTCTGTTTTATCCGGCCATGCTGATGTTGTTGTGGATCAGTGTGGACGATGCGTGGGCTTCGTTCGTGATGCAAGAAACGTCTGAGGCGAGCGCATGGCGCCCCATTCTTTGGCCGTTCCGCGCGGTCGTCCCACTGTCTGCGATGCTGTTAATGATTCAGGGCGTATCTGAAAGCATGAAGAGTTGGTTTCAGATCAAGACAGGACGTGAGTTTGAGCACCGCGAAAAGGTCGAGGTATGAACGCGCAAGAACTCCTCGGCCTGATCATGTTGTTGGTGATGTTGGGCGCAATTTTTATTGGCATTCCAATTAGCTTCACGCTCCTTTTCTTGGCGCTCATTTTTGGCATGTTGGGTTTGGGCCCGATGGTGTTTGATCTGGCGTATCTCCAAACCATCGGCATGATGAAGCAGGACGAATTTGTGGCCGTGCCGATGTTTATTTTGATGGGCTACATCTGTGATCAGGCCGGCATCATGGAACGGATGTTTATTGCATTCCGTGATTTGTTCGCTCCTGTGCGTGGCGCATTGTATTTGGTGGTGTTACTCACGGCGACCCTCTTTGGAATCGCCGCCGGCACGGTGGGTGCCACAGTGGCGCTGCTTGGCATCATGGCCGGACCAATGATGATTAAAGCGGGTTACGACACGCGCATGTCCGCCGGGGCGATCACGGCAGGTGGCACCCTAGGTATTTTGATTCCGCCTTCGGTGATGTTGGTGGTGATGGGGCCAGTGCTGGGTGTGTCTGTGGCCAAGCTCTACGAAGCAGCGTTTGGTCCAGGTTTCATGCTCGCGGCGATGTACATCGCGTACACCATGATTCGTAGTTTTCTCAATCCTCAACTCGGACCACCAGTGCCGGTTGAAGATCGTCCCAAATCACTCAAGCCGGTCATCATCGAATGTATCGTTGGTTTGGTGCCAGTGGCGGTGCTCACGATTGCAACCTTGGGTGTAATTTTGATTGGCCTCACCACCTCGACCGAGGCAGCTGCGTTGGGCGCATTGGGTGCCATCATCATGGTGGTGTGTTACGGACGCTTTACTTGGCAGGGCTTGTTACAAGCCTGCCAGAACACGCTCATTACTTCGAGTATGGTGTTGTTTCTTGCGGCGACGTCAAACGTGTTTGGTGCGGTGTTTGCACGTTTAGGCACAGCCAATTGGATCACGAACGCGCTGCTATCGATTCCGTTGCCCCCTTGGGCCACCATGGCCTTGTTGTTGGTGATGGTGTTCTTGTTGGGTTGGCCGTTTGAGTGGCCCGCGATCGTTTTAATTTTTCTACCGATGCTTGCGCCAGTCGCTGAAAAACTTGGCTATGACATGGTGTGGTTTGGCACCATCGTTGCGGTGGTCTTACAAACAGCGTTTCTCTCCCCCCCGGTGGCCATGTCTGCGTATTACCTCAAGCAAGTGGTCAAGGAATGGAACCTCGCCACGATCTATCGTGGCATGGCCGACTTTATGGTCATTCAGGTGATCGCGGTTGCCTTGGTGTTATTTTTCCCGGGCATTGCGATGTGGTTACCCAATGCGCTTGAAGATCCCCCGGGTGCTGCGCCGATTGAAACCAATGTCGATGATGGTTCGCAGTCAGTCGATTCGCTCGAAGCAGGCGATAGCATGCGTAGTAGCGAACCCGAGCCCGCTACTGGCTCGACCAAATAAATACAAACACCGCGCGTTATTTTTCTGGGTAGCGTGCGCGTAATGTGCCGATGGCTTTAGCCACCAATGCACCTTCGCCATTGCGTACTTCTGCTTCCGCAAAAATCGTATTTTTTCCTGGCTTCATCACGCGACCCTCAGCGCG
>CAWUMP010000254.1:0-3597 GCA_963923385.1 uncultured bacterium
GATCCTCTCTGGTCTCGTGGGCTCGGAGATGTGTATAAGAGACAGCTTGCCAACCTCATCTACTCAGAAAAAGGCTGGAAATACGCGTTCACCGCGTGGGGCATCATTGATCTCGTGTCCATCTTGCCCTCATATTTAATGTTGCTGAACCTAAGCGCGTTGCAAGGAACAAAAGTCTTGCGTTTATTGCGTGTGGCTCGCGTGCTGCGAGTTCTCAAACTGGCGCGCATGGGTGCTGGCGCAGCAGATACGGCCAAAAAAAATCCGATCCTCGCCAACCTGAAGATCTACTTCATCGTCTTCTTCTCCGTGCTGATGATCTCAAGCACCGCCATGTATTTTGTGGAAGGCGAGCTGTATTCAGCCGAAGCCATGGAAGCCGGACAAAAAGCGCTGCTCGCTGAAAAACCCGGAACCGATGAAAAATTTGTGCCCAGTGATCCCATCACCGGCGTCCAAATTCCTGAAGACAAGCGCTTCTACACATCGATTCCAGCCACCATGTGGTGGTGCGTGGTGACCATTACTTCAACTGGTTATGGCGATATGTATCCGGTCACTGTTGGCGGGCGCATCATTGCGGCAATCACCATGTTTTTAGGCTTAGTACTATTTGGTATTTTGTTGAACGTGGTCGGCAAAACGCTGATGGTGATCCTGTTTGCTGAAAAGGAGTAAGCCAACTGATCGCACTTAGACACGAAGGCGCTCTGCCGACAGTCTGCGCCGTTGGAGTATTGATGCGCACCAATAAAAACGCCCGCACTGCGGGCGTTTTTATTTCTGCAACCCGAGCCTCACGGGCTGACGACAGGCGCCATACTGCGCTTGCAACCGCGTCAAGCTGGCTAACGCACGGTCATTACCTTGGCTGCAGCGAGCATGTACCACTGCAAGGCCTCGGCCTCATCTTTTGGAATCTTGCGTAATCCGTACGCACGAAAAATCCCCATCTGCATTTATGCAACCAGATCGCGTGCAGCGCCAGTGCGTTCAATGCGATCAGCCTCCGGATCGATGCCCGGTACAGCACTGGCTTGCTGTGCGCCAGGTGGCGGGGATCGAAAATAAAATTCTCCAATCGACGGGTCACATCACACGGGAAGTTGCACGTGACCGAGAACGCACGCTGACAGAATCACGACTCGCTGTCATGGGGTGATGCGTTGACCGACATGAGATCACTCACCCCACGTCACTTCGCGCCACGACCATAAAAATAGAACAGCGCTGCGTACCAGGGCGCAGCCGCGCTTTAAAACTTTCGCTCGCCGCACGTGCCGCGACATTCGTAAGGTCTGTATGCAAAAGCACGTCGAAGCCCATGTTTTGTAAGGAACGAGCAATCGCACGCGTATCGGATCGCGCGTTGCGTGATGGCGTATCGGGATAACGATCGTTACCGATAACCAGGGCCAAACGCTGCGGTGCACCGCTTGCTTGTTGCCCCCACACCACGACGCTCATCGAGCAAAGAAATCGCATGCGTGCAAACCGAAACATCGCACGCGCCTAAGATTTAATCCGCAGAAATGACATCACCTGCAACACCAATACCGTTTACCTGCAGCAACAAATCAAGCTAAAAATCCGCTCAAACGCATCCAAGTGATTGACGAATGGTAATAATCAGCTAGATAATCGCGCCGTGTTATTGAAACAGCACATGCCAATGCAAATTTTTCGCCATCGTGTTCAGTGCATTTGGCGCGCATGTTGTGTTGTGATGTTTCCGTTAATTGCAGAGCGTTTTCTTTTTTTCAGGATCATCCGTGCCGTTTGATCACTGTGCCGAATGCAAAAGTTGCTGCAATATCGAACCGGGGTATCCCGCGCTTGAGATCACACTTACTAAAAAAGAAACACGTCGCTTTGGCAGCATCTGCGTCCAGCGCTCGTGTACTCACCTCGGTCCAAGCGGTTGCACGCTTGGGGACGATAAGCCTTTTGGCTGCAAGCTCTATCCACTCAGTTATGACCCGCAGAATCGCGCGCTTTTCTACGATCGCGACTGCCCGCTGATGCCCACCTATATCCGCCAACTCAAAGACACGCGTAGCGAAGCCTCGTTACATTTGGCTGGAATGCGCAAAGAAATCAAGGCGCTAGAAAAATCTGATCCAGCGTTCCTCGAACGCAACTTCAATGTAGATACCGAATTTTTTGACCTGAAAAGGCTCCCGTCCAAACCATGACTATGGAAAAACTCGACATCGACGCTGACACCACCACACTTGAATCGCCCGCCCAGGCAAGCGATGAAGCCGAGGTACACGAAGTTCGGTACCAAAGCTGGACCAAGGACAACCTCTTGGTCGATAGCGAGCACAACGGCATTCATTACTACACCACGCGCTGGGATGCACTGTGTCCTTATATTGAGGTCGACGAAAAGCTACTCGCGTTTGCACCCAAGCCACTCATTGTTTATGCATTACCGCCAGACAGTAAATTTGGCGTCCCCATCAACGACCGCTACGGCATGGTCGACACCCAAGCACCGGGCTTCTGGGAAGAAGAGCGTCGCGCGCGCAAATTTAAAGAGCTAGATAAAGCCTTCCGCAACTTCGATTACACCGAAGAAGTTGTGCCTGGCAGCGACATCACTGTCGATGATGTTTTTGAAATGGGTGGTGAGCACTTTGCCGCCTACGAAATCGACGACCAAGAAGTCGAAGGCTTTGTCGATTACGTGCGCAATCTCGACGTATTGATCCTGCAAGTGCACGACAAAGAAGGCGAACTGGTATTCACCGACGTCTCCATCTTGCTCCCCGAGTACAACCAACTCTACGGTAGCTTCTGCCAGTGGAATCGCGCCTTCAAAAATCGCTCACCTGGCATCTATGCCTGCTTACAGGCGAGCCGTTGGGCGCATCAAAACGGGCTGCGTTACTACAATCTTGGCCCAGTCGATGACTACGGCTACAAAGCGCTCTTCGTGACGCACTTTGAGCCAATTTACGCGATCGCCCTCACCGACCCCAACCACGCGTTGGCAAAAGACCCCACTTCACCACTCAACGTCGATTTCAAGCGCGAAGAGTGGAACCAGGTTCTGCGTAAACGCTAAACTTGCCCTGCGAGGAACGCAGCCTATAAGGTGTGTTCCTCGCCAAAGTTGGCGTCGTAATCAAAGGTCAACTCCTCCCCCTTGCGAATTGCACGCAAGGTGACCCCGTTGCCGCTGTTTTTCAAGCTCATGTTCGGGTTCTTAGAGTGATTCATATAGAACACCAGGTTCATGGTGTTAAAGCCGAGCGTTGGCACCTTCACAACCTTGTCGGTGTGATAGCAAAAAATCTCGATTTGTTTGCGCACGCTTTTGGGTAGCTGATCGATCTGTCGGCGAGAAAACTTGATCTCCTCGTGATCTACCAAGGTAGGCATCGGATTGATCCCCTTCGGGATCGCTCGAATGGCAAACACCCCAATCCCGTGGATGGGTGAAACACCGAGCTTGCAATACACACCTTGCGCCAAATGGCGCAGCAGTTTTTTCTTTACGTGAGCCATGGTCTGATATTTCCGAATCTAAGCGCCCCAAGGCAGCGCAGGCGCTTTGATGATGGCGTATTGGGGTTGGCGGAGAGGGTG
>CAWUMP010000255.1:0-3595 GCA_963923385.1 uncultured bacterium
TCGCATCGCCCTCAGCGCTAAGTTCACTATGTCAAACACCCCCAACTTGCTGGATTGGATTGGTCGCGAAGACATCCGCGATGACGTGATTGGTTTACGCGAAGCGCAGCTACTCGCTGCCGCACTTGATCGCGAGACCGCACCCACGCTGGGCAGCGCGTTGCCTTTTTTGTGGCACTGGTGTGCGTTTGTGCCGATCGTGCGCGCACGCGAAACCGGCGCCGATGGACATCCCAAACGCGGCGGATTCATGCCTCCGGTTCAATTGCCACGACGTATGTGGGCCGGCGGTCAACTCACCTTTCATACTCCACTACCGATCGGTGCAGCCGCAAAGCGCACTTCACGCATTGCGTCGATTACTGAAAAATCAGGCAACAGTGGGTCGCTGGTATTTGTCACGGTACAACACCACATCATGGGCGCGCATGGCTTAGCCATCGAAGAACAACAAGACGTGGTGTACCGCGCGGCACCTGCCATCGGTGCAGTCGCTGTCACACCACCCGCTGCGCCGTGCGATGCGCACTGGTCCGACACCATGCAGGCCGACCCCGTACTACTTTTTCGTTATTCGGCGCTCACTTTTAATAGCCATCGGATTCACTACGACGCACCTTACGCGCGCGACGCTGAACACTATTCAGGCTTGGTGGTCCATGGGCCGTTGATTGCGACGTTGTTGGCTGAATCACTTTGCAAACGCACTACGCGCGCATGGAAACGGTTTTCGTTTCGTGCCGTCAGTCCACTATTTGATCACACAGCATTCACACTCAACGGCACCCTACAAGGCGACACCGCGCGACTTTGGGCAGCCAACGCAGACGGTGGGTTAGCAATGTCAGCCGAAGTGACGCTGGCTACTGAATGATCACGCGTCGCGATGCACCTTACGACGTGATAAATACCTTGCAGATCACGTGTCCGTAAAGCGTTGTCCGTGTTCACGTACCGCATGAAAGCCGACCTTTGGCCAACGCTCCATCGTGACCTGTAGCACCGGCCGATTCGGCGCAAGAAACACCGGATTACCGTCGACGTCTTGCGCTAAACGTGCCGCTTGGTCGCGTTCAAAATTGCGTTGTGTGGTTTCATCTGGATACGTTAACCAACGCGCGGTTTGAATATCTGCAACATCGTACAAGGCATCCACTTTGTATTCACTTTGTAGACGTTGCGCGACCACTTCAAATTGCAGCGGGCCCACCGCACCAAGTAGCGTGCTACCCAACGCGGTTTGAAACACTTGAATCGCGCCCTCTTCACCCAATTCTTGCAAGCCCTTAGCCAATGGCTTGGCTTTAAATGGATCGCGCGGACGCGCCACGCGAAACAACTCTGGTGAAAAGTAAGGAATCCCGCGATACGCCAACACTTCGCCTTCGGTCAGCGTATCGCCAATTTGTAGTTGGCCGTGGTTGTGAATCCCGATAATGTCACCGGCGACTGCATCGGCACTGGCCACGCGTTCATTGGCCATAAAGGTCAATGCATTGGCGAGCTTGATTTCACGACCAATCCGTAAGTGCTGCACCTTCATCGCTGGGCTATAGCGTCCGGAGCAAATTCGCATAAAAGCGATACGGTCACGATGGCGCGGATCCATATTGGCTTGAATTTTGAACACGAAGCCACTGAAAGGCGCTTCTGCCGGTTGCACCATGCGCGCCGTACCATCGCGTGGTTGTGGGGGCGGCGCCCAATCGACTAAGGCCTGCAAAATTTCTTGCACACCAAAGTTGTTGATCCCCGAACCAAAGAACACCGGCGTTTGCGCACCAGCTAAAAATAATTCGCGATCAAACGGCAAGCTCGCGCCGCGAATCAACGCCACATCATTGCGCAAGCTCGCTGTTTCATCCGGAAACAACGCATCTAAACGCGGGTTATCGATCCCTTCGATCACCTCGTCGTTTTCTGTTTTTCGCTCTTCGCCCGGCGCAAAGCGCTGCAATCGATGATCCAGTAAATGAAACACACCACGAAAGCGTTTACCCATCCCCAACGGCCAGCTCACCGGTGCACAATCGATTTTCATCACCGATTCAATTTCTTCGAGCAACTCGATTGGCTCGCGTACCTCGCGGTCCATTTTATTGACGAAAGTGATGATCGGGGTGTTACGCAGCCGACAGACTTCCAACAACTTGATGGTCTGTGCTTCAACACCTTTGGCTGCATCAATCACCATCACCGCAGCATCCACCGCAGTCAATACGCGATACGTGTCTTCAGAAAAATCTTCGTGTCCCGGGGTGTCGAGTAAGTTGATGGTATGCCCCAGGTACTCAAACTGCATCACTGAGCTGGTGACAGAAATACCCCGCTGCTTTTCAACTTCCATCCAATCCGAGGTGGCGTGACGGGCGCTTTTACGTGCCTTGACCGTGCCAGCGAGTTGAATGGCGCCACCAAACAGCAACAATTTTTCGGTGAGCGTTGTTTTACCCGCATCTGGGTGAGAGATGATGGCAAAGGTACGGCGACGCGAAACATCGCGTAGCAAATCAGCAGGCTGGGCGGGTGTATTCATGAGCAGAAGTTGAACAGCACAGCCATTATAACTTGCGCACGGTAAAATCCGCTCAACATCAAGCCTCACGCGGCGCGTGGATGCGCATCGCCAGCAAGCATCGAACATCGATCACATACAAGACATCAACTTTAATCACTGATTGCGGAGTGCATTCATGGCAGACCGACAGTTCGGTATCGAAACCCTGTGTTTACACGCCGGACAAATTCCGGATGCGGCTACCGGTGCACGCGCTTTACCGATTTATCAAACCACCTCGTTTGTGTTTGATTCGGCTGAACACGCTGCCAGCTTATTTAATCTGCAGACCTTCGGGAATGTCTATTCACGCATTACCAATCCAACGGTGGCAGCGTTTGAAGAGCGCGTGGCGGCCATTGAAGGCGGACGCGCCGCGTTAGCCACTGCCACCGGACAAGCCGCCGAAGCGGTTGCCATCCTCACGTTATTGCAAGCAGGCGATCATATTGTTTCGGCTTCAACGTTGTATGGTGGGTCGCATTCTTTGTTGGGCGTGAACTTTGCCAAGCTGGGTATTGAAACTACCTTTGTCGATCCACAGGATCCCGAAAATTTTACGCGTGCAATTCGACCGAACACGCGTTTACTGTATGCCGAATCCTTGGGTAATCCGCTGATCAATATGGTGGACCTTGAGGCCGTAGCAAGCATTGCGCGTCATGCAGGCATTCCATTCATGGTGGATAACACCGTGCCTTCGCCGTATTTATGCCGCCCCATCGATTGGGGTGTTGATCTGGTGGTGCACTCGGCGACGAAATACATCGGTGGGCACGGGACAACCATGGGTGGGGTCATCATTGAGTCCGGAAAATTTCCTTGGGACAACGGTAAATTTCCAGAGATGACCGAACCGTCTCGTGGATATCACGGCGTGCGTTTTTATGAAACCTTTGGTGACTTTGGTTTCATCACGCGTGCACGTATGGAAACCATGCGCACCTTTGGTCCGACCCTTGCACCACTGGCCGCTTGGCAACTCACGCAAGGCCTTGAAACCTTGCCCTTGCGCATGGAGCGCCATTGCGCCAATGC
>CAWUMP010000256.1:0-3594 GCA_963923385.1 uncultured bacterium
AACGGGTATTACTGATCGATCTCGATCCACAAGGTAATGCCACGATGGGCAGTGGTATCGATAAACGCGTGCTGAAACACAGTGTGTATGACGTGCTGGTTGGCATCGCCGAACTAAACGCAGCGCGCACCAGCAGCGCAAAAGGTGGTTATCACGTCTTACCGGCAAATCGTGAATTGGCCGGCGCGGAAATCGAACTCGTATCAATCGAACAACGTGAACAACGCCTACGACTTGCCATCGATACCGTCGCGCATGAATACGATTGGGTGTTGCTAGATTGTCCGCCGTCGCTGTCGTTACTCACCATCAATGGGCTCGTTGCAGCACAAGCGGTGTTGATACCGATGCAGTGTGAGTATTACGCGCTGGAGGGGTTGTCTGATTTAGTCAGTACCTTAAAACGCGTGCGGGCTAACTTAAATCCAAAATTAGAAATCGGTGGGCTTGTACGCACCATGTTTGACCCGCGCAATACATTGGCACTACAAGTGTCGGCGCAACTTGAACAGCACTTTGCCGATAAAGTCTTCAACACACTCATCCCTCGAAATGTTCGCTTGGCGGAAGCACCAAGCTTTGGCGTACCCGCTGTCATTTGGGATCCCACCTCGCGCGGAGCACAAGCCTATGTGGCCTTAGCAAAAGAACTGCGTGCGCGATTTAGTACACAAGCTGAATAGACGACGAACAACGACAACAACAAGAACCACCAAAAAAGACAACACCATGATTAAACCGAAGGGCCTTGGACGCGGACTGGACGCGCTGCTTGGCAGCGAAGCGCCGGCAAAAAACGATACGCTCACGAACTTGGCGGTCGCAAAAATTCAACCTGGCAAATACCAACCGCGAACACAAATGAATCAAACGGCGCTGGCCGAATTAGCCGCGTCGATCAAAGCCCAAGGTTTGATGCAGCCCGTCTTGGTTAGACCCATTGGTCGAGACCGTTACGAATTGATCGCGGGTGAGCGTCGCTGGCGGGCTTCGCAACTGGCCGGACTGGATCAGATTCCGGCCTTGGTGCGCGAAGTGCCAGACGAGGCCACGCTGGCCATGGCGCTGATCGAAAACATTCAACGCGAGGATTTGAACCCCATGGAAGAAGCGCTGGGGTTACAGCGCTTGGTGGATGAATTTAAGCTGACCCACCAACAAGCAGCCGACGCGGTAGGACGATCCCGCAGCGCAGCAAGTAATTTGCTGCGGCTACTTAACCTGAGCAAAGCGGTGCAAACGCAGTTGATGGCGGGCGAGTTAGAAATGGGTCACGCAAGGGCGTTATTGGCCTTAGACAACGCTCGCCAAGTCGAGGCGGCGAATCGCGTGATTGCGGGTCAGCTGTCGGTACGAGAAACCGAAACCCTGGTGCAGCATTGGTTGGGAGAAAAAACCGCTGCGGCCCGCAAAAAAGCGCGCAAAACCGACCGAGACCTCGCACGGCTACAAGAAGAAGCCGCTGAAAATATTGGCACAGCCGTCGAAATCAAGCCGGGTGCTAAAGGTCGCGGTAAGTTAGTGCTGCATTACGTCAGCTTCGAGCATCTGGATGAGCTGCTCGCTCGGCTGAAGGCGCGCTGACACTTTGACTTTTTTGCTGATTTCCGAATAGAATCCAAGGCTTCGCTGCACTAGCGACCATGGTTTTGCCGCTCAATAAACAATTAGTGCGGTTTTTGGGCTTGCAGTTAGCGATGTTGTTACTGGCTGTCATCGGCCTTGCAGTGGCCGGTCGGTTGCAAGACTTGCGCGGCGCGGCCTTAGGTTTTGCCGCCGGCAGTTCGGGTGCGGTGGTCTTTGTGTTGTTACAGACACTGCTGGATGTGTGCGGTGCAGACCGAAGTCGCAAGAAAGCGTTGCTTGCGATGATAGCGGCGGAAGCCGCGCGGTTGGCAACAACCATCGGCATGTTGATGTGGGCGCTACGCAGCGTCAGTAGCGAAAGTGCAGTTGCAGTGATTGCCGCATTTGTAGCAAGCGTGATGGCCTACACGTTAATGTTGTTGTTCTAAGCCACGCGTTGAGTGCATGAAGCATCAAATCGCTGTCTCGTGATCAAGTCAGTTATTGTTTATTGTTAGTTATTAAACAGTTCGTTTTGTCGTACGCGTAACCCTGGGCCTGTCCCAACACTTTCGTCCCAATCACTACGTCCTAACAACCTCGTCCCCGAATCTCATGTCGAGCGGAACCGAACAAACGCCAGGCGATTACATCGCCCATCATCTAACCAATCTGCGCTATCCAATTGGCGAGGGTGACTTCTGGGTACTCAACCTCGACTCCATCATCATGGGGTGGTTACTTGGCGTGATCGGTATTGGTTTGTTTTATATGGTGGCGCGTCGTTCCACCCGTGGAGTGCCTGGTCGTTTGCAAGGCTTTATTGAGTTGGTGGTTGATTTTGTTGACGGCACCGTACGCGATATTTTTCCGGGCGAGCGTAAGTTCTTAGCTCCGCTAGCATTGACGATTTTCGTGTGGGTGTTTGTGATGAACCTCGCCGACTTAATTCCAGTTGATTTTGTGGCCAAGGGCACCGAGTCGGTGGGCTTACATAACTGGAAGGCCGTCCCAACAACAGATTTGAACACCACCTTCGCAATGTCGATCACGGTGTTCTTGCTCACTATTTTCTTTAGCTTCAAAGCCAAAGGCGTGGGCGGTTTTGTGCACGAACTGTTTACCGCGCCGTTCGGTGGTAATCCGTTGTTCTGGATTCCGAATTTTGTGTTGAACGTGATTGAATATTTATCCAAACCCGTGTCGCTCGCAATGCGACTGTTTGGCAACATGTATGCAGGTGAGTTGATCTTTATCTTGCTGGCCTTATTGGGCACCAGTTGGACGTGGTTAGTGCCTTCGGCGGTACTTTCAGCCGCATGGGCCATCTTCCACATTCTGATCATCTTGCTACAAGCCTTCATCTTCATGGTGCTCACGGTGGTGTACATCGCCATGGCCCACGAGCACCACTAAGTCTCGTGACACATACATCAGCACGATCTCTTTATTCAGACTTCGCTTAGAAAGGAAACAAAATGGAAAAACTACAAATTCTCGCTAGCGTGCAAGGCTCCACAGCGATTGCAATCGGCCTGATTATTGGCCTGGGCGCGATCGGCGCTTGTATCGGCATCGGTATCATGGGTTCGAAATTTCTTGAGGCCGCTGGACGTCAGCCCGAGCTGATCCCGCAGCTGCAGAAATTCATGTTCATCTTGGCCGGCTTGATTGACGCCGCGTTCTTGATCGGCGTTGGTCTGGCCATGTACTTTGCCGGCGGCCCGCTGCTTGGCGCGCTCTTGAACGTCGCTAAGTAATCCCACTGCGCGAGGACATCGCATGAACATTAATGCGACACTCATCGCTCAGGCGATCTCGTTCGCGATTCTGATCGGATTCACGGTTAAGTTTGTTTGGCCGTTACTGATTGATGCTATCGACGAGCGCAATAAGCGCATTGCGGACGGCTTGGCGGCCGCAGACGCTGGACATCGTGCGCTACACGAAGCGCGTGAACGTGGTGATTTGCAAGTGCGCGAGTCGCACGAACGTGCCACGGAAATCATGCTGCAAGCGGATAAGCGC
>CAWUMP010000257.1:0-3556 GCA_963923385.1 uncultured bacterium
TCTTGCGCGAACAGCGTGCGGCGCGTCGATGGAAAATATTTTTCAGATTGCTCACGTTTTTCTATATTGGCGTGGTGTTGGTGATTTTGCTTGATCTACGCGGCAAAACTGAGCTAACTGGTACAAGCAAACACACCGCACTGGTGGACGTGAGTGGCATCATCGGTCCAGGGGCAGATGCCAGCGCAGAAAAAATTAACGCGGCGTTACAAGCGGCGTTTAAGGATGGCAATACCAAAGGCGTGGTGGTACGTATCAACAGCCCGGGTGGTAGTCCTGTTCAAGCGCAAAGTATTTACGACGAGATGCGTCGCTTACGCACCAAATATCCCAATATCCCGTTGTATGCGGTGGTCGAAGATATTTGTGCTTCTGGGGGATACTTTGTCGCGGCGGGTGCGGATCGTATTTATGTTGGTAAAGCCAGTATTGTGGGTTCGATTGGTGTGCGCATGGATGGATTTGGTGCGACCGGCTTAATGCAAAAATTAGGGATCGAGCGTCGACTGCTGACTGCAGGTGCGAACAAAGGATTTCTCGATCCTTTTTTACCAGCGGATGAAAAACAAAAGCAACACGCGCAAGCCATGCTCAATGAAATTCATCAGCAATTTATTGCGGTGGTTCGAGAGGGGCGCGGCACGCGTTTAAAAGAACGCCCCGATTTATTTAGTGGTCTGGTGTGGACTGGTGAAAAAAGTATTGCACTGGGTTTGGCCGACAGCGTGGGCAGTCTCGAACAGGTTGCGCGCGACGTGATTCAAGCCGAAGAGATTGTCGATTTCACGCAAAAAGAAAATCTCGCGGAAAAAGTGGCGCGACGCTTTGGTGCGGGCGCGGCGTCGGCTGTATTGAATCTCAACGCGCAGTCACCTGCGATTCGGTGATGGGATTAACTGCTTTTTTTACCACGCGCTAACAGCAAAAACACGGCCGGTTGTTTCAAGATTGGTACCGGTTGTTGTCGCCAGGCATTGATCTCGCGCGTTTGTATGAAGGCATCGGGCAGTGTGAGGCCTTGCGCAACGCATAACCGCGTGTCTGCGCGACAAGTATCTAACAAGGCTTGAAAAAGCGCCGCGTTGCGGTAATGCGTTTCAATAAAGAGCTGCGTCTCGTCGGCAGTTGCTGAGCGCGCTTCCAATTGCCGAATGGTGTGTTGTCGCGCGGCTGCGTCGCGCGGTAGGTAGCCATGAAATGTAAACCGTTGCCCTTGTAACCCCGAGGCCATCAGCGCAAGTACTAGGGAAGACGGTCCGATCAAAGGCTCAACCCGAAACTGTTTGGCATGTGCTGCCGCAACGACCCACGCACCCGGATCGGCAATGGCAGGACATCCCGCCTCGGACATCAACCCGAGATCGCGGCCAGCAGTCATTGGCGCCAACAGCGCTTGTGCGTCCTCTGGCGCTGCCCGCACGTTGTGTTCAATGATCTGCAGTTCGCGGATCGGGCAGGGCATTTCCACTTCAGCCAAAAAAGCGCGCGCTGTTTTGGCGTTTTCAGCAACGAAGTCCCGTAGTGTCCGAATTTTTGCTAGTGCCTCTGGGGTGAGGCTGTCAGCCACCGATCCACCCAGCGGGGTCGGAATCAAAAATAAAACCGGGCTGCGGCTCATGCCAACGGGTCGAGGCCGCTTTGCACAAGCATCTCGGACAAGGCAATCAACGGGAGGCCAACCAATGACGTTGGGTCGTCGGTAAGAATACGTTCGATCAGCGTGATACCCAAAGCTTCGGATTTTGCGCTGCCCGCGCAATCAAAGGGGGCCTCGAGTGTCAAATATCGTTCAATGCGCTGCGGACTCAGCGCTCGAAAGCTTACTTCGCAGCGAACCACGCGAGTCAGCGTGCGTTGATTGGGGCCGCTGATCACGCAAACGCCCGTATCAAACCAAGCGCTTTTTCCGGAAAGTAAGCGGAGTTGCTCGGCAGCAACCGCGTGAGAGCCTGGTTTATCGAGGCGCTGCCCGCCAAAATGCGCCACTTGGTCTGAGCCAATCACGACCGCCTGGGGGAAACGTAAAGCCACCGCTTGGGCTTTTGCAATGGCCAGCCGTTGCGCTGTGGCTTCAGGGGCTTCGCCAGGCTGGGGGGTTTCGTCGGTTTCTGGGGCAATACACTCAAAGGGCAGGCGTAAGCGCTCGAGTAGCGCTTTGCGGTAAGGCGAGGTGGAGGCGAGGATGAGTTGCGGGAGTGTTGACATGATCTTGTTTTGACAGGTTTTTTTGGCGATGATATCATCTCGGGTTTAGATCTTTACGGCATTTCTTCTGTTCGCCTTGCCTTTTTAGGTTGGTGGATGGTTTTTCTTGAAAGCGACTTGTGCAGATCGACGGGTTCCGTTTTGCCGAACACGGCGAGAAGCAACAAGGGGTATTGCCCCTAGCATCCTTCACGCGTTTGCGTGATGTGTTGCGCGATACGGAAGGTGATGTGCAGTTTTGCTTGACGGGTACGCGTGAATCGCAGGGTCGACTTGCTCTACGTTTGCAGCTTGACACCGCGTTACAACTCACCTGTCAGCGATGTTTAGAACCCATGCGCCTACCGGTGCATACCGATGTCATGTTGATTTTGGCGCGAACAGAAGCAGAGGTCGAAGCCGGTGGCGATGACCCAGAATCACCTGATCGCGTATTGGCCTCGTCAGCGATGTCTGTGGACGGGCTGATCGAAGATGAATTACTGCTGCTGGTGCCATTTGCACCACGGCATGCAGCACAGTGTGTCTTGCCTGATGGTGTGCACCACGCCATGCCTTCAGACGACACCACCGGATCACTTGGTAAGTTACGTCACTTGCTCACCAGCACTGACAGCCGTAAACCGAATTGACGAGAGGAGTTTCATCATGGCAGTTCAGCAAAACAAAAAATCGCCTTCAAAACGGGGCATGCATCGGTCACATGATTTTCTGACCAACCCAGCGTTAGCCGTTGAGCCGACCACGGGCGAAATGCATCTTCGCCACCACATCAGCCCCACCGGCTTTTATCGTGGCAAAAAGGTGCTGAAGACTAAGGGCGACTGAGTTCGTTTTGCGATGGGCTCGGCCAAACGCGCCGCGCCTCTCTTGATATGAACACCACCATCGCGGTTGACTGCATGGGAGGCGACCACGGTCCACACGTGATCGTGCCTGCAGCGCTCGCATTTCAGCGCGTCGAGCCTGGAATCGACCTTATTTTTGTTGGCATTGCCGATGTGATTGAGGCCGAACTCAAAACGCAAGGCGTCACAGCTGGTTCGCGGCTTCGCATCCGACACGCCTCCGAAGTAATCGGTATGGACGAAGCGCCGGCTGTCGCGATGCGTAGCAAAAAAGATTCTTCAATGCGCGTGGCGGTTGATTTGGTCAAGCGCGGTGAAGCCCATGCCTGCGTCAGCGCCGGAAATACCGGCGCGCTGATGGCTATCTCGCGCTTCGTGTTAAAAACACTCAATGGCGTTGATCGTCCAGCGATTTGTACGGTGTTGCCCTCCACGCAAGGTCGTGTATATGTGCTGGATCTGTCTCTTATACACATCTCCGAGCCCACGAGACCAGAGAGGAT
>CAWUMP010000258.1:0-3547 GCA_963923385.1 uncultured bacterium
AACGACCAATCCCTCGCACTTGCACGAGCTCTTCGATCACCGACTCGTCATCCATTTCTACCCAATCGGCAGGATGCAAATGACCTTCTTCAAAGTGACGTGCTAAATCGACGATGTATTCCACTTTACGGGCAGACAATCCGGCGGCGGCCAAACGTTGATCACGATTTCTTAATCGCAACAGATCAACAGGTTGCATCTGCGGCGCCAGCGCCAACACACGGTTCCAAACACTTTGCGCGGCTTGCACCGAAATTTGTTGACCAACAATCGATCGTGCGAGAGTAAAAAACGGCGCCCCACGCGGCACCAAAGCCACACGCGGATGCGCCTTGATGATCGCCCCCAACACGGGATCGGCACGTACTAACGCACGCTTGGCACGCAACCAAAATTCTGGCGCCGAGGGCGTCGTCGAACGGGTGGTGACGTGCATGCTCAGTTCACTTGTTTCAGCGGTAAATTTAAGAGCAGATTTTGTGGCTTCATGCGTAATTCGTCTTTCTCATCGGCACACAACGCCAGATACACTGGACGACCCGCCACCTCGTCACGCATCTCTTGCGGGTGTACGAATTCCAATTTAAACAATGCCAGTAAACGACGCATGCGTCCGGCATCGACTTCTTCACCAGCAAATAAGTCATTCAATAGACTGCTCGCTGCGACATCCAACCCCACATGCCAAGCCCAGCGTTGTTCTTCAATTTTTCGTTGCGGCTGAATACGCACTTGCACACCTAAAAAATGCTGTACCCACGCAACCAACACCTCACACAACGCCAACAACGGTGCGCGACCTTCGTTGATAGAAATCACGGTGTCATGGCGCGAATCGCGACCCCACCACAAGTGCGCATTGTCGCGATCGAGCACATCAAGTTCAACTGCAGCCAAACTGGTTTGCGCTTCCACCAGCAAGCGCCCCAAGCTGCCAAATTGGTTTCCGGCGGCGTGCATCTCGACTGTTTCTAGATCAGCCAACAAGAGATTGCTTTGTTGCTGGGTGCATTTCTGCTCACGAAAAAATAATTCTGCAGCACGCATTTGCAACGGCGCCTCGCAGCCATCAAGCACATTTCGCAAAATCACATGCACCATCTGATCAATAAACAAAGGCGGAATATCGCGATTACCTTCTCGCATCAATTGTAAGTAAGCACCCTCAATGGTCCCTGCTTCGATCAGGCGTTGCCGAAAGCGCAGTACCGTACGGTAATTGTCGATGGCATCGTCATCGCCAATGGCCAACAACTCATCTTCGCTCACCATGCGCTGGGGGGCTTGCATCAAAGCGGCGTGCAGCGTGCGTTCCGCATCCCCAGACTCTTCGACGGGATGCACCTCGGGCCGTAGCCAATAGGCGCGCAGATAATCATCACTCACACGCATCCAACCTCGTGCATCTCGTGAGAGCAAATGAAACCCGCTATTGCGCCAGAAATCTTGCGGCATGAAAAAGATCAATCAAAAAAATGACGCGTCGTGGCTGCGCTTAGTCAAGCGCCATGGTCTCAGGCAAACGCGAATGTGCCGAAACGTGTTGCGCTAAAAATTCCATTTGGTCCGCAAAAATACGCCGATTGGTGAGGATCAGATACTCGGCCTTGTTTGGTACATAAGGCGCATAAAGCAACTGCATTCCCGCTTCGTCTGGGGTGCGATTGCGTTTGGCACCGTTACACTGCCGGCACGCCGTCACCACATTCATCCAAGTACTGCGTCCCCCGCGCGAAATGGGCAAGACGTGATCGCAGGTTAAACGAAAATAATGAAAATCAACGCCACAGTACGCACAACGGTGTCGATCACGACGGAATAACTCTCGGTTATTCAGCGGCGGAATTTGATTAAACCCACGCCCCGCCATCGCTTTTCCTTTGACGGCAATGATGGAGTGCGTGGTGATACTTGAGCGCTCACCCGTTAAACGAGAAATGCCGCCATTGAAAGTAAACGTGCGTTCTCCTAACGTCCAAGCCACTAAATTTTTTGCATGGTAGTAGCACGCCTGCTGCCAACTGATCCAGCGATGCGGGATACCGTGTAAATCAAGCGAAAGAATCAGCGGACTATCCATGGTCGGATCTCAAGCGATTTCTTATTGGACAATGCAGCGCAACATAGAAATTCATTCTGCCCCAGCTCGGTTTGCTTGGCAATGTGCGTGTCTTCCGAGGGACCGCGCGCCCTGATGCGGCGCATCAATTGCATCTTGTGTGATCGGATCAAGTTGCCATAAATCCATCGCGCGTTAAACTGCACAGTGTCACAGCAGTTACAACAACGACGACATCCCCAAGGGAGACTATACAAATGAAGATTCAACACGCGGCCCTACTCGTTGCAAGTGCCTTCGCTGTTGCCAGCAGCGCGCTTGCTCAACCCGCCGCCGCACCACCAGCGTGGCAACAAGGCATGGGCGATAAGTTTAAAGACTCCAAACTCGCACCCAACGCCGGACGCAACACAGAAACACCAGCCAGCGATATTCCATTAGACAAACTCAAGGTCCCCGCCGGCTTCAAACTCGAGCTGTGGGCGACGGGGATGCCAGGTGCACGCGCGATGGTGCGCGGTGACAAAGGCAAAATCTACATCGGCACGCGCGGCATTGGTCGAGTCTATGAACTCACCGATGACGGTGCCAAACGCACCAGTCGCGTGGTTATCGACAAACTAGTGCAACCTTCTGGTGTAGCGATTCAAGGCAGCACCCTGTATGTCATGGCCATCGATAAGATGTTACGTTTTGATGATATTGAATCGAATCCATCGGTAGCTGCGGTGGACATGACTGAAAAATTTTCGATCCCACCCGAGCAACATCACAACTGGAAATATCTGGCCTTTGGTCCAGATAAAAAGCTCTACGTTCCGTTTGGCGCACCTTGCAATATTTGCGAGCCACCCGAGCAGTACGCACAAATCCGTCGCTATAACCCCGACGGTTCAGGCATGGAAGTGATTGCCCGCGGTGTGCGTAATACCCAAGGCTTTGACTGGCATCCCCAGACCGGAGAGCTGTGGTTTACCGACCACGGTCGTGATTGGATGGGCGATGACGGTCCGCAAGACGAACTCAATCGCATGCCAAAAACTGGCTTGAACTTCGGTTATCCGTATTGTCATGCCCAGGGTATTGTCGATCCGGATGTCAAAAAAGCAGACGCATGCAAAGACGTCACCAAGCCAGTGGCTCTCATGGGTCCACACGCAGCCGTCATGGGCATTAAGTTTTATACCGGCGATATGTATCCTGCCGAATATAAAAACAGCATGTTCATTGCACGCAAAGGTTCATGGAACCGCACCAAGCGTTTTGGTTATGACGTCGTGAATGTGCGCGCGAGCGCCGATGGCAAAAACGTTAAGGTCACTCCGTTCCTCACCGGGTTTCTTGACACCAAAGACAACGCCTTCAGCGGTCGCCCAACGTATATTCTGCAAATGCCGGATGGCGCATTGCTCATTTCTGATGAGCAACTCGGCGCCATCTATCGTGTGAGCTACGTCGGACCAGCGAAAAAGAAATAATGCATCACAC
>CAWUMP010000259.1:0-3543 GCA_963923385.1 uncultured bacterium
GCACGTACTGCGTTGGACAAAGCGCGAGCGAAACAAGCCGAAGATAAAGCGCGTCTGGCACGCACCGAAATTCGTGCGCCGTTTCCTGGCGTGATGGGATTACGTCAAGTGAGTGAGGGCGCGTTTGTTGCGATTGGTACTGACATCGCGCGCTTAGAAAAAATCGATCAGCTGAAATTAGATTTCCGTATTCCAGAAACCTATGTCGCTCGCGTGCGCGTTGGGCAAGCTGTGGCCATGGTGTTGGATGCGTTTCCGGGTGCGGAGTTTTCTGGCAGTGTGTTTGCCATCGAACCGGGTGTGGATGAAGCAACGCGCACGGTTCTTGCGCGTGCGCGTGTTCCCAACCCTGGCTTGAAACTACGCCCTGGGATGTTTGCACGGGTCAGCGTGCAACTGGGCGAGCGCAAAAATGCGATTTGGATTCCTGAACAAGCCATCGTGCCGCGTGGTCAAGAAAGTACGGTGTTCAAAGTTGTCGATGGCAAAGTCATGGTGGCCCCCGTGCGATTGGGCATGCGTCAACGCGGTGAGGTGGAAATTTTGCAGGGCGTTACAGCCGGTGAACAAGTGATTACCGATGGCACACAAAAAGTGGGGCCCGGTTCAGCAGTGATGGTCTTACCTGATGCGCCCGCGGCCAGTGCACCCAGCTCTGCCCCCACCACGGCGGCGCCACCTGCCGCGAAGCCCGTTGCCCCCGCACCTGCGAATGGTGAGAAGAAAGGCTAATCGCATGCAACTGCCTGAGCTATCAATTCGTCGGCCGGTGTTTGCCAGCGTGCTGAGTTTGGCGATCATTTTGATTGGTGTGATCGCGTTTCAACGCTTGACGGTGCGCGAATACCCAAAAATCGATACGCCAGTGGTCTCAGTGCGTACGGTGTTCAAGGGCGCCAGTCCGCAGGTGATCGAGTCACAAATCACCCAACCGCTCGAAGATTCGCTCTCTGGTATTGAGGGTATCCGAACCATCAAGTCGGTGTCGCGTGAAGAAGTGTCGCAAATCACTGTGGAATTTGTGCCCGAGCGCAATGTGGACTCTGCTGCCAATGATGTGCGAGATCGCGTCGCGCGTGTTCGAAACTTGCTGCCCACCGCAGCCGATGAATCGGTCATTTCAAAAATCGAAGCGGATGCGCAAGCCATTCTTTGGCTCGCATTTTCAAGCGAAAAGCATGACGCGCTCGAGTTGTCCTTCTATGCCGATCGATTTGTTGCCGATCGCTTAAAAACTTTGCCTGGCGTGGCTTCGGTGATTATTGGTGGTGAACGTCGTTACGCCATGCGTATTTGGTTGGATCGCGATCGATTGGCGGCGTACGGATTGACGCCCGCCGATGTCGAAGCCGCGCTCACGCGTCAAAACGTAGAGATTCCTTCGGGACGTATTGAAAGTGCACAACGCGAATTTACGGTGCTCACCGAAGCCGACATGCGCACCCCAGAACAATTTCGTGAACTCATCGTGCGCGATGCTGGTTCTTATCCAGTGCGTTTGCGTGATGTAGGAACGGCGCGATTAGGCGCATTTGATGAGCGCAGCATTGTGCGTGTCAATGGAAATCCCGCAGTTGGATTAGGTATCGTCAAACAATCGACCGCCAACACCTTGTCGGTTGCGACAGCAGTGAAAAATGAAATTGGGCGTATCACTGGCTCATTACCTGAGGGCATGCAATTAAAGGTGGCGTTTGATTCGTCCGTCTTCATCGAAAAATCGATTGAGGCGGTGTATCGCACCATGATCGAAGCGGTGCTGCTGGTGGTATTGGTGATTTTTGTATTTTTGCGCTCAGCACGCTCTACACTGATTCCGTTTGTGACGATTCCTGTGTCGTTAATTGGCGCGTTCTTTTTTCTTTACCTCATGGGGTTTTCAGTCAACGTACTGACTTTGCTCGGGATTGTGTTGGCCATCGGCTTGGTGGTGGACGATGCCATTGTGGTGCTTGAAAACGTGCATCGTCACATCGAGATGGGGAAAACGCCGCTGCGCGCTGCGATCGATGGGTCACAAGAAATTGGTTTTGCAGTCATTGCGATGACCATTACGTTGGCGGCGGTGTTTGCACCGTTGGCTTTCATGACTGGTAATACGGGTCGTTTATTTACGGAGTTTGCGTTAACCGTGGCGGCTGCAGTGGTGGTGTCGGGTTTTGTCGCACTCACACTCACGCCGATGATGTGTTCGAAAATTCTTAAAGCCCATGAAAACCATGGTCGGTGGTATTTGGCGAGCGAACGTTTTTATGTAGGGATGACCAACGCCTATCGTCGTGCGCTGGCTTTTATGTTGCAGCGTCGTTGGTGGGTGGTGGGTGGTTTTGTACTGGTGGCTGCTGCTGCAGGGGGATTGTTTAAGACCTTGAAGTCAGAGCTTTCACCGTTAGAGGATCGCGGATTTTTTATTGGCATTGTGGTTGCACCAGAAGGTGCCTCATTAAGTTACACCGATGCGTACGCTAGGCAACTCGAGAAAATATATGCCGATGTCCCCGAAATTCGCGATTACTTTGTCGCCGTTGCCCCCGGACTCGAACGACCCAATCCAGTGAATTCTGCAGCGAGTTTTGTGCAATTAAAGCCCTGGGATCAACGTCAAAGGCGCACCAAAGAAGTCACCGCATCGATCGGCCCCAAGATGTTTGGCACGATGCCTGGGGTGTTGGCGTTTCCAATTAACCCGCCATCTTTAGGGCAAAACTTTCGTAATCCGTCGGTGCAATTTGTGATTCAAGCGGGTTCCTACGAGGCGCTCGATGCGATGGTCAATCAATTGCTCTCGCGCGCTAAAGAGTCTAAAGCGATTGCGAATCCAGATACCGATTTGCGTTTAAATAAACCGCAATTGGCGATCGATATCGATCGAGATAAAGCATCCGCCATTGGGGTCGATGTTGAAACCATCGGCCGTACGCTAGAGACATTGTTTGGCGGTCGGCAAGTCACGCGCTTTAAACGCGAGGGCAAGCAATATGACGTGGTTCTTCAGCTTGAAGAAAAAGATCGCGACACCCCCACCGATCTGACCGCGGTGTTTGTGCGTGCACGCGATGGTCGTTTGGTGCAGCTGTCCAACTTAGTGCAGGTGCGTGAAACGGTTGCAGCTAAAGAACTGAATCACTTTAATCGCTTACGTGCTGCGATTATTTCTGCCAACGTGGCGCCGGGATATACCTTGGGTGAGGCGCTCGAATTCATGGATGCAGCGGCGAAAGATGTATTGGATGCTTCTGCACGCACCGAGTTGGATGGGCCGTCGCGTGAGTTTCGTGAATCGGGCACGACATTAATCCTGACTTTTATTTTGGCGTTGATGTTTATTTATTTAGTCTTGGCGGCGCAATTTGAAAGTTTCGTCAGTCCGTTTGTCATCATGTTGACTGTGCCATTGGCCATGACCGGTGCGTTGGCCGCACTCAGCCTCACGGGTGGGACCTTGAACGTGTACTCGCAGATTGGGTTGGTGATGTTGATTGGCTTGATCACCAAGCACGGTATTTTGATTGTGGAGTTTGCGAATCAACTGCGCGAGGAAGG
>CAWUMP010000260.1:0-3520 GCA_963923385.1 uncultured bacterium
GTTGTGACGCGATACGGTGACACGCATCTGGTATAAATGAACGCATCATCTGGCGCGCATTGAGCCGCGCCAATACTCAGAGGAAAACCACGCATGCTGCGTAGTACAAAAATTGTTGCAACGTTGGGCCCCGCTTCATCAGATGCCGCCACACTCGAGCGCATGATTGTGGCGGGGGTGGATGTGGTGCGCCTCAATTTTTCGCATGGCACAGCTGACGATCACATCGAGCGTGCTCGATTGGTGCGTCAAGTCAGTGAAAAAGTCGGTCGCACGGTTGGCATCATGGCGGATTTGCAGGGCCCGAAAATTCGGGTCGGTAAGTTTAAAGACGGCAAGGTCAATTTAGAAAAAGGCCAAGCATTTATTTTGGACGCCGAATGCGCGTTAGGTGATGCGACGCGCGTGGGCTTGGACTACAAAGAACTGCCACGCGATGTCGCCCCGGGCGCAGTGTTGTTACTCGATGATGGTCGTGTGGTGTTAGATGTGACCGATGTACGCGGCAGTGAAGTCCACACCACTGTGCGTCATGGCAGTGTGTTATCCAACAACAAAGGCATTAATCGGCAAGGGGGTGGATTGACCGCGCCGGCGCTCACACCCAAAGACATGGAGGACATTAAGACCGCAGCGCAGTTAAAAGCAGATTTTCTTGCGGTGTCGTTTCCTAAAACTGGCGCGGACATGTACATGGCAGGTGAGCTGATGCGCGCCGCTGGTGGTAAAGCCATGTTGATTGCCAAAATCGAGCGCGCTGAAGCCGTTGGCGATGCGGCGCTCATCGATATCATGAAAGCCTGCGACGGCATCATGGTGGCGCGCGGTGATTTGGCCGTCGAAGTGGGTGATGCCTCGGTGCCGGCGCTACAGAAAAAAATGATCCGCATGGCGCGCGAGCACAACAAGCTCACCATCACCGCAACGCAGATGATGGAATCGATGATTGCGAGTCCCATCCCCACGCGTGCAGAAGTATCGGATGTGGCCAACGCCGTACTCGATGGCACGGATGCAGTGATGCTCTCTGCAGAATCAGCGGCAGGAAAATATCCGGTCGAGTCGATTGAAGCGATGGATCGAATTTGTATCGAGGCTGAGCAAACGCAGCCCTTAACATTGGAACAAGAGTTTTTAAATCGGGTATTCACACGCGTTGACCAATCGATCGCGATGGCCGCGCTCTTCACGGCGTTTCATTTAAAGGTAAAGGCGATTGCATCGCTGACTGAATCGGGTTCAACGGCACTTTGGATGAGTCGTTTAAATTGTGGTGTACCGATATATGCGCTGACCGCACAAACCAGCACACGCTATCGCTGCACCCTTTTTCGTGACACGTATCCACTGGTGGTTCGGCAAATGCCGCAGGATCGCGACGCATTGTTAGTCGAAGCAGAAAATGTGTTGTTGGCCAATGGCGTGGTTAAAGACGGCGATCTCATCGTGCTGACTATCGGCGAACCCATTGGTCAAGCAGGCGGGACCAACACCATGAAGATCGTGCGCGTTGGTGAGCACCGGCGTTTGCTTAAAGCCTGACGTTAGATCACGCACCGTGGTGCAAATTAACCTAGTGAATGCGGCAGGGGCGGTGTGGACACACACCTTAAACGACCCGCAGCACCGTGCGCCGAGTCAGCGACCTTGGACACGTCAAGCACTGGCTGCTGCGCATTTGGTGGTCGACCCGCGTCGCGCACACTGTCCGATCACACAGAGCGCGATCGACTGGGATGCAAGCATCGCGTATCGACAGCATTTATGGCGCTACGGATTTGGTGTGGCCGAAGCCATGGACACCGCACAACGCGCAATGGGGTTAGATTGGCCGCAGGCCATCACACTGATTGAACGCAGCATGGATGCCGCGCGCGATTACCGCGGCATCGTCAATGGCCCCTTGGTGGCTGCTGGTGCGGGGACGGATCATCTGTTACTCACTTCAGCACCCAATATCGATGCGGTCATCGCTGCGTACGAAATGCAGTGTGACGCTATTGAGCGTACGGGTGCGCGAATTATTTTGATGGCAAGCCGTGCATTAGCTGCTTGCGCACGCTCGGCGGATGATTATCTGTACGTCTATGACCGCATCCTCAGCCAGTTGCGCCAACCAGTGATTATTCATTGGTTAGGCGAGATGTTTGATCCTGCGTTAGCCGGATATTGGGGCTCGCGCGACATTCATACAGCAATGCACACATGTGTACAGGTGTTGCAGCAACATGCGACAAAGATTGACGGCATCAAAATTTCATTACTCGATCAAGCCCACGAAATTACGCTGCGTCGACGCCTACCGGCTGGCGTGCGTATGTATACCGGAGATGATTTTAATTTTGCCGAATTAATTGCTGGCGATACGCATGGTCACTCGGATGCGTTGTTGGGGATTTTTGATGCGATCGCTCCGGCGGCAAGTCAAGCACTTGAGGCGCTGGCGTTGGGGGATCTGCCGCGATACCAAGCGATCCTCGCGCCGACCGTTGCGTTATCGCGCGAAATTTTTTCTGCGCCAACGCGTTTTTATAAAACGGGCATCGTGTTTCTGGCGTGGCTAAATGGGCATCAAGATCACTTTACGATGCTCGATGGTCAGCAAAGTGCGCGCAGCATTGCACATTTAAGCGAAGTATTTCGGCTTGCAGATCTCGCGGGGTTATTCAATGACCCGCCACGCGCCGTGGCCCGCATGCGTACCTTGCTGGCCTTACACGGTATCGACTAAAGGAGTACGTATGGATGCAGCCATTCAAGTGCGTGTTGAAGGGGCGATTGGCGTCATTGTGTTAGATCGCGCAGACAAAATGAATGCACTCACGACACAGATGCTCAGTGCCCTTGAACATGCCTGCCAACAACTAGAAGATGCCGACGATGTGCGTGTGGTGCTGATCGAATCGAGTCAAACACGCGCGTTTTGCGCAGGTGCTGACATTGTCATGGGATCGCAACAAGGGCCGCAGGGTAAATGGGCACGTTGGTCGCGTGCAGGGCAACGTGCCTTTGAACGGATTGCTCGATTGCGGATGCCGAGCATCGCTGCCGTGGCAGGCGCAGCGTATGGCGGTGGCTTGGAATTAGCGATGGCTTGTGACCTGCGCATCGTTGCAGACAATGCGCGATTGGCTTTGTCCGAAGTCACATTGGGGACCACTCCTGCGTGGGCGGGCACGCAACGCTTACCGCGATTGATTGGTGTTGGCCGTGCAAAGCAAATGATTTATACCGGCGCACCCATTGATGCAGCCACGGCCGTACGCTGGGGATTGGCCAATACGCAGGTGCCCGTCGACACACTGTCGCAAGCGGCGCGTGCATTGGCGCAGCAGATTGCCGCGAACGCACCCGTTGCTGTGCAAGCGGCAAAACAACTCATTGATGCCAATGCGGGTGAGGCGGTGGTGCTGGGTCTGGAATCGTTAGCTTCGGGGTTTGCAGCAAGCACGGAAGACATGCGCGAGGGCGCGGCTGCGTTCCGTGAAAAACGCAAACCGCAATGGCGCGGTCGTTAAGC
>CAWUMP010000261.1:0-3470 GCA_963923385.1 uncultured bacterium
TTCGATTTCAACGGCATGAATATCATCGGGCATCAAGGCGATCCCAGCAGAACCGGGGGCCACCACCACCACACCATTGGGCTCGACTTCGGCGTAGTCGGGACGTGAACCATCATCTAAGCGTTGATAGACGTAATTGTGTTCAATGCCTTGCACAGCGGCAATACACGCCCACGTGGTGTGGTTGTGAATGGGCGTGCGTTTACCGCGCTTCATGATGTTGAGATACAAGGCAAACGACTGATCGGGATCTTCGCTAATTAAATAGCGCGCCTGACGCTCATCGTCTTTGGGATCGGCAAACTGATCCGCCCCCCAAAACTGCGTTTGCATGGCCAAGCCTCGCACTAACGCAAGAATCTCGTCTAAAGCTGGACGATCAAAGGAGGGCGCGGAAGCCAACGCGCGTATTTGAGTAATCGCAGTGGCGACCGCCGCTTCGCGTTGGGACTGAACAGACATAGCAAGACTCGTCGGGGGAGTTGAGAAAGCAGACTGTAACAAACCGCACCGCCACCTGCATAGACGCACTGCGAACACACAGCACTTGCTTTGCAGCGCAAAATCGGCGCTAATCTGCGGTTCCGACGCGCCATGTGCTCGTGTTGATGTTTACTACATTTGCTGTATTTCTGTATTGCGCGAGATTTGTTGCACTCAGCGCATGAAGGTTGGCTGCTAATCCCCGCGCATCGCTGCGCTTCCTGATTGAAAGAAACGACCATGAAACTTCTGAGCCCCGAACAATTTGGCGAGATCGCCCTCAATAATCGCGTGGTCATGGCCCCGCTCACTCGTATGCGTGCTGGCGCTGACGATGTACCTGGTGAATTAGCGGCGACGTATTACGCACAACGTGCCAGTGCCGGCTTGATCATCACCGAAGCCAGCCAAATTTCACCTTTAGCCAAAGGCTATCCTGGCACGCCCGGCATTTATAGCGATGCGCAAGTAGCTGGCTGGAAAAAAATTACGGATGCCGTACATGCCAAAGGCGGCAAGATCGTGTTGCAGTTGTGGCACGTGGGGCGCATTTCGCATTCGTCGTTACATCCTGCCGAAGGCTTACCCGTGGCACCCTCGGCAATTGCACCGAGCGGCAAGGTGTATACCGCCGCTTGGGCACTGGCTGATTACGAAACACCGCGCGCGTTAAGCATCGAAGAAATTCGCGCCTTAATCGACACCTATCGTCACGCAGCAGAACAGGCCAAGCGCGCCGGTTTTGACGGTGTTGAAGTACACGCAGCCAATGGTTATTTACTCGATCAGTTTTTACAAGACGGCACTAACCATCGCACCGATGCGTACGGTGGCAGTGTTGAAAACCGCACGCGCTTGTTGATGGAAATCTTACAAGCCGTGATTGGTGTTTGGGGAAGTGGTCGGGTCGGTGTCCGTTTATCGCCTTACGGCACCTTTAACGATATGTCCGATCGCGATCCAGTGGGTTTATTTACTTATGTCATCAACCAACTCAACGCCTGCAAGCTTGCGTACCTGCATTTGATTGAACCACGCGCCACGCTGGCTGGCGGTAGCGACGCCAACGCTACCGATGCACCGAACGCCGCTCAATTGTTTGGGCATTTATTTAAAGGCAAGGTGTTGATGGCTGGCGGCTACAATCGCGAAAACGCAGAGGCTGCAGTGCAAGCCGGTGAAGCGCATGCTGTGGCCTTTGGTCGTTTATTTATTGCCAACCCCGATCTACCGCAACGCTTTGAAAAAAATACCGCACTCAATGCCTACGATCGCGCAACGTTTTACGGTGGCGATGCTAAGGGCTACACCGACTATCCAACATTGTCGGGGTCATGACGAGTAAGTACGCATCGATTCGTACATAGACATCGATGCGTACTCACACATCGTTTTTGTATCAAGCACACAGGATGAGAACCCCATGAACTTACCCATCAAGAAATGGCACACCTACACCGAAACGATCGACGCACCCGCAGGGGAAATGCCGCTCAAAAAAATTGCCGTCGTGGCGATCTTTGATAACCCGTTTGCGGGGCGATTTGTTGAAGACCTTCACCCTCTCATCCAAGCGAGCGTCGCCATCGGTGCCGCGATGGGCAAGGTATTTGTCGAGACCATGCAACCGTACCCAATCATTGGTATTGGCAAAGGCGGAATTGCAGGCCTATCTGGTGAACAAGAACACGTGAACGCCCTACTCACCACGGCATTTGCCGAACCTGTTCGTGCCGCGATCGGTGGTGGTAAAGCGTGGATTCCCTCAATGACTAAACGCGCAGGACCCGGCGCATTGATTGATATTCCGCTTGCCCACAAAGATGCCTTGTATGTGCGTTCGTTTTACGATGGTGTGAGCCTCACGCTACCCGAAGCACCCGCCCCCAATGAAATCGCGCTCATTTTGGCGGGCAGTAACCGCGGACGTATCCAAGCGCGCGTTGGTGGTTTGCGCGTCGAAGACGTCAAAGGCTTAGACGGCTTGAGCTAGTCGCCCCCAACCCTGCTGCATTCGACGTTCCGTTGCGTGCAGCGCGGGTGTTTCGCACAGTCATCGTTGCTTGCGAGGGGTTTGTTCTTTGGCGGACAATCCACGCATGACTACACAAAAAACACCCGCACCGTCGCATGCCGACGACATCACCGGCCAATCACTACGCCGCCATCTTGAGGTGCTGCAAGGCGAAGGTAAATTGCAACGCTTTGGCAAGCGCGTCAATGTCGACACCAACATTTCTGCATTGGCCTACCAAACCTACGTGCAACAACGCAAAGCGTGCTTGTTTTCAAACATCGACGGCTTTCCGGGTTGGGAAGTGGCCAGCCAACTCGTGATGGACCGCGACATGTGGGCCCTGGCACTCGGTGTACCAGAAACGGATGTGGTTCCTACCTTAGCCGAACGACTCGCGCATCCGATTGCGCCACGTATCGTCAACGAAGCACCGGTACAAGAAGTGGTCGAACTCGATGCGGCCGTCGATCTGATGTCGATCCCAGCAATGTGGACTTCAGAAAACGATCCGGGTCGATACATTGCCTCGGGGATGTGCATCATCAAAGATCCTGAAACCGGTATTCGCAATATGTCGGTGCACCGTGCGCAAGTACTTGGTCGCAACACCACCGGTTATTACATGCTGCCGCGTCAAGCCATGCGCATTCATCAAATGCATCAAAAGCTTGGTCGCCCCATGCAAGCTGCCATGGTCATCGGTGGGCATCCACTCATTATGTTTGCCTCAGCGTTTGTTGCGCCCTTTGGAATGGACGAACTCGCCGTGGCCGGTGGTTTGTTACGTCAGCCCGTGCGTTTGGTGAAATGTAAAACCATCGATGTGGAAGTGCCTGCAGATGCAGAGCTGGTGCTCGAAGGCGAAATTCTTCCGGACGAGATTGCGGGTGAAGGCCCCTTTGGCGAGGTCACTGGCACGTATTCAAAGCGTGGCACCGCACCCTGTCTCTTATACACATCTCCGAGCCCA
>CAWUMP010000262.1:0-3446 GCA_963923385.1 uncultured bacterium
CATCAAGAGTGGGCTAGCCACGAGCACCGATGAGTAGATGCCAAAACAAATCCCAATGGTGAGTGCCAGCGCAAAATAATGTAGCGCAGCGCCACCAAAGATCAGCATGGTAGTCACCATGATTTGTGTACTGCCGTGCGTAATGATGGTGCGTGAGATGGTGCCGGTGATGGCAGCGTCAATCACCTCGGGTGTGCTGGCTTTGCGCATCTTACGAAAATTTTCGCGTACACGATCAAACACCACGACCGATTCGTTCACCGAATAACCGAGCACGGCGAGTACCGCAGCGAGTACGGGTAGCGAAAATTCCCACTGAAACAGCGCGAAAAAACCCAAAATAATGACGACGTCGTGCAAGTTGGCAATGATCGCGGATAGACCAAATTTCCACTCAAAGCGCAGTGCCAAATAGAGCACGATCCCGATACAGACCACGAGCAATGCCAGCGCGCCATTTTCGGCTAACTCTTTACCGACTTGCGGGCCAACAAATTCAACGCGGCGTAGCTCTGCATCCGCGTGTTCCGCTTGCAAGGTACTCATGACTTTTTGCGATAAGTCGGCGCTAGTTTGGCCTTGTACCAAAGGCATGCGAATCAATACATCGCGCGAAGAACCAAAGTTTTGTACAGCCGTGTCTTTGTAGCCAGCACGTTCGAGGGCGCCACGAATTTGTTGTACGTCAGCGGCTTGCTTGTAAGCCACTTCAATCACCGTACCGCCAGTGAATTCAACAGAAAAATGCAGACCCTTGGTGGCTAGAAAAAAAACCGCTAACAGGAAGGTCACCAACGAAATGATGTTGAACACCAAGGCATGACGCATGAAAGGAATCGTGCGTCGAATTTTGAAGAACTCCATGACGTACCTCTTATTTCCAGCCGGTGTTGCCGATTGAGAGTTTGGGGACGCGGCGGCGATGTCCGTAGACTAAATTCACGAGGCCCCGCGAAACGGTCACTGCCGAGAACATGGAGGTCAAGATCCCCAAACAATGGACGACCGCAAAGCCGCGCACAGGACCCGAACCAAAAATCAGTAGCGCTAATCCAGCAATCAGGGTGGTGATGTTGGAGTCCAAGATGGTGCCAAACGCACGATCGTAGCCCGCAGCGATCGCCGCTTGGGGTGTGGCCCCAGCACGAATCTCTTCGCGGATGCGTTCGTTAATGAGCACGTTGGCATCAATCGCCATTCCTAACGTTAACGCAATCGCAGCGATGCCAGGCAGGGTGAGCGTGGCCTGCATGAGCGATAGAAGCGCCACCAAAAATAATAAGTTGGCACCCAGCGAGATCGATGAGATCAGGCCAAACATCACGTAGTAAATCGACATAAACACCACAATGGCGATAAATCCCCATTGGGTGGAGTGAAAGCCTTTGTCGATGTTCTCTTTACCTAAGCTCGGACCGATGGTGCGTTCTTCAATAATTTCCATTGGTGCAGCTAGCGAGCCTGCGCGCAACAATAAGGCGGTGTCATTGGCTTCGACTGTGCTCATGCGTCCAGAAATTTGCACGCGTCCCCCACCAATTTCTGTACGAATAACCGGCGCTGTGATGACTTCACCTTTGCCTTTTTCAATCAGCAAAATGGCCATGCGTTTACCCACATTTTCGCGGGTGACGTCTTTAAAGATACGTGCGCCGGCGCCATCGAGTGTCAGGTGCACCGCGGGTTCTTGGTTTTGTGAATCAAATCCGGCTTGCGCATCGGTGAGGCGATCGCCGGTGAGAATGACTTGTTTGCGCACCAAGATCGGTGCACCGTTACGCTCGATATAAAACTCTGTGCCAAAGGGTACTTCGCCGCGCGCCGCAGCACCCAAGGTGGCAGGATTCATTTTTTCTTCATCCACCATACGAATTTCGAGACTGGCGGTACGTCCCAAAATATCTTTGGCTTTGGCGGTGTCTTGCACCCCGGGGAGTTGCACCACAATGCGATCAGCGCCTTGCTGCTGAATCACCGGTTCAGCCACCCCGAGTTCGTTGATGCGATTATTCAGTGTGGTGATGTTTTGCTTGAGTGCATATTCTTGCGTACGTTTGATGGCTTCTTGTTTCATGCTGCCGGTCAAACGAAATTCTTCGCCGTCTTGTGTTTCGGTGAAGACCAAGTCAGCGATGGTGTCTTGTAGTGCACGACGCGCTTTGTCGCGTGTGTCGGCGTCACGAAAACGAATCCGTATGATTTGGCCTTCGCGACTGATACCGCTGTGACGCAGATTTTTATCACGCAGTTGCGTGCGCATGTCACCGGCCAAACTTTCTAGGCGCTTGGTCACTGCTGCTTGCATATCGACTTGCAACAGAAAATGCACGCCACCGCGTAAATCCAAACCCAGATACATCGGCAAAGCGTGAATACTGGTCAGCCAATTGGGCGAGGCAGATAACAAATTGAGTGCGACCACCCAAGTTGGATTACTTGCATCTGGGTTGAGCGCGTGAATGATCGCGTCTTTGGCTTTGAGCTGCGTGTCGGTGTCGGCAAAGCGTACGCGCACACTGTTGGTATCGAGTAGTGCTGCGGTGTAGGCAATGTTGTTCGTCTTAAGTGCTTCTTCGACACGATTGAGCGTACTCGCATCCACTTTGACGGTGACTTTACCGCTCGAGATCTGAACCGCGGGTGATTCACCAAAAAAATTGGGCAGGGTGTAAATCAAGCCCAACGCGAGCGCGAGCGCGATCAGTGTGTATTTCCAAACGGGATAGCGGTTCACAGGACCTCAACCTTGGCCGAACGGCCGACTAAGACTGAATGGACTTCAGGGTGCCTTTAGGCAATAAGGTTTGCACGGCACCTTTTTGCAAGATGATCTCGTTGCCCGGTGCCAGTTCAACCACCAAATACGCATCGGTGACCTTGGTGATACGCCCAAGAATGCCGCCCGCGGTGGCGACCTCATCGCCTTTTTGTAGGCTTTCGGTCATTGCTTTTTGTTCTTTGGCGCGCTTCATCTGCGGGCGAATCATTAAGAAATAAAGCAACACGAACATCAGCACAATCGGCAGCAGTTGTAACAAGCCCCCTTCGGGACTGGTTAAAGCACCTTCAGCGTAGGCAGGTGAGATCAGCACAATGCGCTCCTGAGTGAAATAAACAAAAACAAATCAACCCGTGATTGTAGCAGCGAAGCCGGCTTAGCCGCTCTCTATGGCCAGCTGGCGTCGAGTGCGGCGCAGTTGCTCGGCGGTGCGCTGCACCGTGCCAGCGATAATGGCTTGGCGCAGCGTGCGCATGAGTTCAAGGTAATAAAACAGGTTGTGTATGGTGTTGAGTCGTGCGCCAAGAATTTCGTTGGTGCGTTGCAAATGATGAAGGTACGCGCGGCTAAAGTGTGTGCAAGCATAACAAGCGCACGCTGGATCCAGGGGCGTGGTGTCGTCTCGGTAGCGTGCGTTGCGAATTTTGATATCGCCTGCGCGAGTAAA
>CAWUMP010000263.1:0-3385 GCA_963923385.1 uncultured bacterium
CAAGGAGTATCGTCGGCAGCGTCAGATGTGTATAAGAGACAGCCGTTGGTCTGCTTAATATTGGTTCAGAAGAAATCAAAGGCAATGACGTCGTGAAGCAAGCCGCCGAATTGTTGCGCGCGAGCGGCTTAAATTTTTACGGCAACGTCGAAGGTAACGACATTTTTAAAGGCACCACAGATGTAGTGGTGTGCGACGGTTTTGTGGGTAACGTTGCGCTCAAAGCCTCTGAAGGCATCGCTCAAATGATGGGCGGCTTTATCAAAGAAGAATTCACGCGTACTTGGTGGACAAAACTGTTGGCCTTGATTGCACGTCCTGTGATCAAGGCATTTCGTCATCGGATGGATCATCGACGTTACAACGGGGCAAGCCTATTGGGCTTGCGTGGCATTGTGATCAAGAGCCATGGTTCAGCAGATGTCTTCGCGTTTTCGCAAGCCCTACATCGTGCGGCCGAAGAAGTACGTAATGGCGTTGTTCAAGGCATTGCACATCGTATGGATCAAATGCAACCCGTACGGACTGACGCATGATTTACGCGCAGATTGCTGGCACAGGCAGCGCTTTACCAAATCAAGTGGTGACGAATGCGCAACTGCCTGTATCACTTGAAACTAGCGATGCGTGGATACAAGAGCGGACCGGCATCACGCAGCGCCACATTGCTGCACCAGGCCAACTGGCCAGCGACTTGGCGCTTCAAGCCAGTCGTCAAGCATTAGCGGCGGCTAACCTATCGGCCGACACCATCGATTTAATTATCGTGGCGACCTCAACACCCGATTATGTATTTCCGAGCACGGCGTGCTTGTTGCAAGCCAAACTCGAGGCGTTTAACGCAGCGGCATTTGATGTGCAAGCCGTCTGCACGGGATTTATCTACGCCTTAGCAACCGCAGAAAAATTTATACGCAGTGGTTCACACCGTCATGTGTTGGTGGTTGGCGCAGAGGTGTTTTCGCGCATTCTTGATTGGAACGATCGCAACACCTGCGTATTGTTTGGCGACGGTGCAGGCGCCGTGGTGCTGCGTGCTTCAGATCGACCAGGGATCCATGCGACGGTGCTGCATGCAGATGGCCGTCATGCCGACATTCTGAGCGTTCCGGGAAATGTAAATCGCGGGCAGATTGAAGGCTCCGCTTTTTTACAAATGGCGGGCAACCAAGTGTTCAAATTTGCCGTCAAGGTGTTGGATGAAGTGGCGCGAGAAGTGCTCGCGCATTCTCATGCAACACTTGAGCAAGTGGACTGGTTGATTCCTCATCAAGCCAATGTGCGGATCCTAGAAGCCACCGCGAAACGTCTTGGGATTGACCCAGCCCGCGTGGTGATGACCTTAGATAAGCATGCCAATACCTCTGCCGCGTCGATTCCTCTCGCGTTAGATGATTACATTCGGTCCGGCAAAATCACGCGTGGGCAGCGTCTGCTACTGCAAGGCGTTGGCGGCGGATTTACCTGGGGTGCGGTCTACGTAACCTACTAATCAACGGTGCGCACATGAAATTAGCCATGGTGTTTCCTGGTCAAGGTTCTCAATCGGTTGGCATGCTGTCGGCTTATGCTGGATTGCCCGGTGTGGATGCGGTTCGTACAACGGCGACATCGGTCCTTGGCGCGGCGTTCACTACGCTGCTTGATGAGGGCCCGGCTGACGCTTTAGGGCTCACCGTCAATACACAACCGGCAATGGTTACCGCCAGTGTGGCCGCGTATCAAGCATGGATCGGATTGGGCGGACCCGCGCCAACAATCGTGGCAGGTCATAGTTTGGGTGAGTATTCCGCATTGGTGGCAGCAGGCGCATTAACGCTGTCAGATTGTTTGCCCTTGGTCCGATTTCGTGCAGAAGCCATGCAAGCGGCCGTGCCCGCAGGACAGGGCGCAATGGCAGCCATTTTGAATTTGGACGACGACAAAGTCATCGCGGCGTGTGCCGAAGCTGCACAAAATGAAGTCGTACAAGCCGTCAACTTTAATGCCCCGGGACAGGTAGTGATTGCGGGCCATCAAGCGGCAGTTGCGCGCGCGATTGAAGCTTGTAAAGCCCGTGGTGCTAAGCGTGCGCTGCCGTTGCCGGTGAGCGCACCGTTTCATTGCAGTTTGATGCAGCCAGCTGCTGATCGCTTGCAAGAGCGCTTAGCCCAAGTCCAGCTGCAAGCGCCAAGCATTGCGTTGATCAATAACGTCGATGTTCAGCAGCCAACCACGCCAGATCAAATTAAAGACGCGCTTGTGCGTCAGGCCGCGGCACCGGTGCGTTGGGTTGAAATTATTCAGCACATGGCCGCATCCGGCGTGACCCACATTGTTGAATGCGGACCAGGAAAAGTCCTCGCTGGATTAGTCAAACGTATCGATCCGCAACTGATCGGCTTATCACTTGCAGATCGCGTGAGCTTAGAACAATCGCTTGCCACGATTCGGGAGGCTGCATGAATCTAGATGGAAAGGTGGCCCTCGTGACTGGCGCATCGCGTGGGATTGGTCGGGCGATAGCAATGGGCTTAGCCAACCAAGGTGCCACAGTGATAGGCACTGCGACAAGTGCATCTGGAGCTGAGGCGATTGGGGCGATGCTACAAACGGCAACAGGCCGAGGTGCAGGACGCGTGCTTGATGTCCGGCAGGCCGATCAGTGTGACAACTTGCCCGTGCAGATCGCACAAGAATTTGGTGACATCGCTATTTTGGTGAACAACGCCGCCATCGTGCGCGATAACCTCGCGATGCGCATGAAAGACGCCGAGTGGGATGAAGTCATCGAAACCAACCTGCGCTCGGTGTTTCGTTTATCGCGTGCGGTTTTACGCGGCATGATGAAGGCGCGTTGGGGTCGCATTATTAGCATCACTTCGGTGGTTGGTGCGGCAGGGAACGCCGGCCAGATGAACTACGCGGCAACCAAAGCTGGCATTGTCGGCATGAGTAAATCCTTGGCCCGCGAGATCGGTAGTCGCAACATTACAGTCAATTGCATTGCGCCTGGCTTTATTGACACCGACATGACGCGCGCGTTGTCAGAGGCGCAACGTGAAAGTTTACTGACGCAAATCCCGCTCGGGCGCTTGGGCGCCCCTGAAGATATCGCCGAGGCGGTGAATTATTTGGCCTCGCCAGCGGCGGGCTACGTGACAGGAACTGTTTTACATGTCAACGGCGGGATGTACATGGCCTAAGGACGTGGCCCAAGTTAAAGCCGCGCTAATGCGGCAGCTTTTGCTAAAATCGCAGTCTTAAGGTCAATCGAACACGGTTGACCCAACCAGGGAAGGAGCAACAAATGGAAAACATCGAACAGCGCGTGCGCAAAATCATCGCCGAGCAACTGGGCGTCAACGAAGCAGAAATCAAGAACGAATCTTCATTCGTCGATGAT
>CAWUMP010000264.1:0-3344 GCA_963923385.1 uncultured bacterium
GAAGAAAACCGGCGCTTACTCGTGAAGCTTTCGGTGATTGCGGCGTTGATGTTTGGATTCGGTTACGCATTGGTACCCGTATACGCCAAAATATGCGAGGCCATGGGTCTCGATAGTTTGGTGCCGGCCACCACGCGTCAATCCGTTGAAAACACGCAAATCGATTTTTCGCGCACGCTGAGTATTGAGCTGGATGCCAACGCGCATCATTTGCCATGGCGATTTCGTCCATTGGTGCGCCACATTGATGTTCATCCAGGCGAGTTGGTGACGATTGAGTATGAAGTCACCAACGTGCGCGATTACGCGGTGACCGGTCAGGCAGTGCCAAGCTACGGCCCGCAGCTGGCCGGCCAGTATTTTAATAAGCTCGATTGTTTTTGCTTTACAAAGCAAACCCTCGCGGCCGGAGAAACACGCCGTATGCCTGTGGTGTTTTTGATCGATCCAAAACTACCGAGCGATGTGAATACCATCACCTTGTCCTACACGTTTTTTGAGGTCGCTGGATTGAAAGGCGATAAATCGTGAGCGTGCAGCCAGGCGATGCAGTGATACGTAAAGCCACGGCGTTTGAAGCAGCGAAAGCGGTGTTATGGTCGTTTCTTGGCGTGCGCAAGCGCGCTGATTACGATCGTGATTCGGTGTCGCTCAGCCCGGTGCAGGTGATTGTGGCTGGACTCATCGGTGGCGTATTGTTTGTCGGGTCGCTGCTATTGGTGGTTAAACTGATCCTCGCCTAAAGCGGCGAGGCGTACAGATTCAGGCAACGAGAGGGGAACGCAACATGGGACAGCACGTGACAGCGCAGGGCACACCGGATTACTACATCCCGCAACCCAAACCTTGGCCAATCATCGGATCGATTGGTCTGTTTTGTATGGCCTTGGGTGCCGTATGTATCTTTAATGAAACGGGTCCAGGCTGGCCGTTGTTATCCGCGGGTGTGATGATCATTTTGTACATGTTGTTTCGTTGGTTTGGTGATGTGATTGCCGAGTCTGAGGGTCATTTGTATTCCAAGCGCGTCGATCTTTCATTTCGTTGGTCGATGAGCTGGTTTATTTTTTCGGAGGTGATGTTTTTTGCGGCGTTTTTTGGCGCGCTTTTTTGGGCCCGCGTGATGTCGGTGCCTGATCTGAGTAACCTCACCCACAACGAATACATGTGGCCCGGCTTTACTGCAGCGTGGCCTTCTGCTGGTCCGGGGTTCACCGAAAAATTCTCGCCAATGGGTGCATGGGGCCTACCTGCTTTAAACACCTTTTTGCTGCTCAGCTCTGGTGTGACCATCACGGTCGCACACTGGGCCCTCAAGGTTGAAAAGCGCGGCCTTCTTAATTTGTTTATGTTTTTAACCGTCTTGTTAGGCGCGATTTTCTTAACATGTCAGGTGATTGAGTATGGTCACGGCTACTCCGACCTCAACCTCAAGCTTTCTACGGGTGTGTATGGCTCAACGTTTTATATGTTGACGGGCTTTCACGGCTTTCACGTGACCTTGGGCGCCATCATGCTGAGCGTCATTCTTGCGCGTTGTTTGAAGGGCCACTTTAAGCCAGATCACCACTTTGCGTTTGAAGCGGTGGCTTGGTATTGGCACTTCGTTGACGTGGTGTGGCTCGGCCTGTTCATTTTCGTTTACTGGCTATAAGCCGCGCGGTCACACGCCTGAGCATCTAAAGGAATAACAGGAGGAGACGTCAAGGAGCGCGAACGTCGAGTCGCCTCCCGAGACGAGTTGGAGTGTATTTCGATGCCGCACAAAGTGCGGCATCTTTTTTTCAGGCGTTGATTCACCTAGAAGGGGGTTGTTAGACCGTGGTGTCTTGCTGAATGCTGAGCGTGACGTTCTGTGCGACTTGCGCGTTACGCCGGTCGACCCTGAATCCAGCCGAACCAGTACGATACAAGCAACAAAAGAAAAAGCCCCATCGAAAGACCCACGCGCCAAGCCAAGGCTTTCATTGCACGGTTTGAATCCGCTTGATCACGCATGACGTAATACAGCCCAGAAACAAGGCTGGCAATAATGAGTAATAGCATGGCGATGACGGCGTAGCGCATGTCACTAGTTTAACGGAATGAAGACCACGCTTTCAATCAAACAACGCACCGTGTTTGGCCGACGCTTTCAACCGAAAGGCTGGGCGTTTGTATTGAGCGCGTGCGTGTGTGCAGCCACCTTTGCGCTCGGGCAATGGCAACTTGGACGTGCACAAACAAAACGCGATTTGGCAGAGCGCAATACCATCGCGCAACAACAGCCAGCAAAATTATTAGATATCCCGGTACAAGACCCAGCGGCTTGGGTACAAACCCGTGTACGCATTGAAGGCACATTCTTACCAGAGCCGATGATTTTTCTCGATCAAAAAATGTATCAAGGTCGCGTTGGCTATCACGTGATACAAGCGTTACAGGTTGTGGGTACGCAAACGCATGTGTTGGTGAATCGTGGTTGGGTGCCAGCGGATGCACGTCGAGCGCATCTACCAGAGGTGCCTTCCTTGGTTGGCGTACAACACATTGATGGTGTCGCGCTGTTACGTGCGCCGCGAGCGCTGGATGCTGGCGGCGGCACGCAAGGTCGCGTGTGGCAAAACTTATCGATTGAACAAGCACGAGCGGCTACTGGCTTGACCTTAGAGCCACTGCTCATCGAACAACACGGACCCACTGCAGATACCTTGGTACGCGATTGGCCGCGACCAGACGCGGGTATCGAAAAACATCTCAGCTACGCGTTGCAGTGGTTTGCGTTGTCGGTATTTTCGATCGTGTTATTTATTTTATTGAGCTTTCGCGCAATTTCTTCGACGGATCATTCGCATGCATGATGCAGCAGCTATTCGGCAAGGTCGGATTAAGTTACTGGGTTTAGCAATCTTTTTTGCGCTACCTGTGTTCGGCGCCTATCTAGCATTTTTTCTGGATTGGGCCCCGCGTACCACGTCCAACTACGGCGAATTTATTACACCCCGCTTGTTGCCGGATGTAACGTTTGACGCGGGTGAAGGTCAACGCGTCGCCATGTCCGAGCTACGTGGTCGGTGGATGATGGTGCAAGTCGATTCCAGTGCATGCGATGCCTGGTGCGAAAAAAAACTGTACTACATGCGTCAGATTCGCACCGCACAAGGTAAGGATGCGCCACGCGTGGAGCGCGTCTGGCTCGTTGCAGATGCGCAAAGACCCGATCCCGGGCGCTTGGTTGGCTATGACGGAACGCGCGTGTTGAATATGCCTCCAGGGCCATTTGCCCAAGCGTTTATAGACGCCAGCGCTGAGCCAGCACGACACGATGCCCCGAGCGATCATTTATTTGTGATCGATCCGATGGG
>CAWUMP010000265.1:0-3343 GCA_963923385.1 uncultured bacterium
TCCATCTTAATGAGCCCACCGGTGCTGGCGGTGTTGCTGGCGTACGACAGCGGTAGTGTCGAGCGGCACAGTGCGTCGACCAGAGCCCAAGGCTGGGTCATTTCGTCGAGCTTACTCAGCATAATGCTACTGAAACCTTGTGTATGTTCGTTGAGGAATCGACCAATCGTCACGGCCGAGGCATCCACCGGCAGCAAGACATGACAGACCGCTGCAGGACTCACTGCACGAATACGTGCAACATGCTCGGCAATTTGCACGCCCGGTGTATCGATGATCACCAAACGACGCGGAGCAAGTTCGCTCAGAATTTCACGCAAGCCCTCGTCGGTGGTGGCGCGATAACACTCCACACCCGCCTTGGCTGCAAGTAATTGAATTTGGCTCCATGCGCCCGGACGTTGATCGCAATAACTCACCATCGCGACTTCGCTGGAATCATAGGTTTGTGCGTGGGCACTCGCGAGTCGCCCCACCATCATGGTTTTACCGGCACCTGAAGGACCAACGATTACTTGCACACCCGATAATGGCGTGGCAGCGATGCTGCGCTTGGTGGCTTGTTTTAACCACGCATGAATTTTTTCGAGCGCCAGTTGCAGATCGTCTTCGACGGCAACGCGCGCTTGAATAGCTTCGCGCATGCCCATCGGAACGCTCACCGCCGCCATGGCCGCGTTGAGATGTTTTTGTGTCGCAGACATGCTGTGCTCGACCTGCCAAGTCACTGTTTGACGCGCCATTTTGATTTCAGCGCGCATTTGCGCTAATTCTTCGCGCACTAAATCGACGATTTCACGTGCACGCATTGCCTCACGTGCTTCGCCAGCAGCAATTTCTTGCGCTTGTATGGCGGCTTGTGTCGCCTCCTGCGAAGCTGCGCTGTTGGTTGTTGATATTTCAGAGACGTTGATGTCTGGAGTAAACGCCGGTTCACTGACCGTGTTTGCTTTTAACACTGGTGGCATCAGCGGCTGGTGATTCACTGGCCCAGAAGCCGATGCGGCGCTTCGTGCGGCGTGACCAATCCGCTCTTGCAACACAGGGGCAAAAGCCGCACCCGCCGATTGCTTTGTGGCATTGGCTTTGATTTGCACATCGTCATCCAACAGTGTTGGCGTGACACTCGCGCCCACATCGACGGCCACAATCACCTCGACCTGACCGCGTACTTTTTCACTTGAGACGATGAGTGCATCACGTCCGTACAAGGCAATGGCCTTGGCATTCGCGGTGCGGCTGTCTTTGGCAATGATTCGTTTCAGTTCCATGCGTGTATTCCGTTACGGTTACTGTTTGAGTTCGGTATCGACGGTGTAGACAATCTTGACGGCATGATCATCCGGGATTTCGCTATAAGAGAGCACCACAATGTCGCTCACGCGATGTCGTGCCATCCGTGCTAACCACGGACGAATCGAGGGTGAAACCACTAACACGGCGGCCATGCCCTGCTCTTGAATGTGCGCTGCACTTTTACGTAGTGCGTCAAATAAACTTTCAGCCAATCCAGGCTCTAACATCGGCGCTTGACCGGGTACGCTTTGTTGAGTGGCGTTATGTAACAACTGCTCGAGTTGCGGCGCCAAGGTCATCACCGACAAGGCTTCTTGCACGGGCCCGAGACTTTGCACAATCATGCGGCCCAATTTAGGACGTACTTGTGCGGTGAGTTGTTCGGGATCTTGCGTGCGACCACTTTCTTCGACCAAGGCTTCGACGATGCTACGCATGTCGCGAATCGGCACCGACTCACCCAACAAGTTTTGTAGAACGCGCGTGACTGTCGCCAATGGCAAGCGACCGGGCACCAAGTCTTCCACCAATTTCGGATGACGCTTAGCTAATTTATCGAGCAACTGTTGCGCTTCATCGTGGCTCATGCACTCTGCAGCGTTTTCACGCAACACTTTATTTAGATGCGTGGCGATGGCTGTACTCGGATCGACCACGGTGTAACCCAAGGTACGCGCGTAATCACGTTGCGACGGATCGATCCACACCGCTTCCAAACCAAATGCGGGTTCGCGCGTCGCAATGCCCTCGACCTTGCCATACACCTGCCCCGGATTAATCGCTAACTCACGACCAGTTTTAATTTGACCACTGGCGCGCACCACGCCGTTCAACACGATGTTGTAAGCATCCGGATCTAAATTGAGCGCATCGCGAATCCGCACGGAAGGCACTAGAAAGCCCAACTCCGTAGAAAGTTTTTTACGTACCCCTTTGACGCGTGACATCAACTGGCCGCCGGTTTCAGGGTTCACTAAAGGAATCAGCGCGTAACCAATTTCTAAACCGATCAAATCGACTTGATCCACATCGCCCCAATCCAACTCTTTTGGTTGTGCAGCAGCCACCGCGGCGGCTTCAGCCGCGGCAGCCGCGGGTTGGGCTTGAACCTCGGATTTTTTCTTTAATAAGTAACCGCCACCGGCCGCAGCTGCGGCGAGCGTTAAGAACACCGCATGCGGCATGCCGGGAATCACGCCTAGAAAACCCAAGGTGGAAGCAGCGACAAATAAGGGGGTCGGTTTACCTAGTTGCGTGGTGGCTTGTTCGGTCATGGACTGCGACGTCGTTACGCGCGTCACAATGATGGCGGTTGCTAATGACAAGAACATCGCTGGAATTTGCGCCACCAGACCATCACCAATGGTAAGCAACGTATAGATCTTGCCGGCTTCACCGAGCGAAAGATCGTGCATCCCTACACCGATGGCCAAGCCACCCACAATATTGATCACCAGAATTAAGATCCCGGCGATCGCATCACCGCGTACAAATTTAGAGGCACCATCCATGGCACCGAAAAATTCTGCTTCTTGAGAAACTTCTTCACGCCGTTTCTTGGCGGTGGCCTGATCGATGATGCCTGCATTGAGGTCGGCATCAATGGCCATTTGCTTACCGGGCATGGCGTCCAAGGTAAAACGCGCAATCACCTCTGACACACGACCCGCACCTTTGGTCACCACGATGAAGTTAATGATCATCAAGATGGCGAAGATGATGAAACCCACTAAATAGTTACCGTGGATTACAAACTCGCCAAAGGCCTGAATCACCTTACCGGCCGAATCAGCACCTGTGTGCCCCTCAACCAACACCACACGCGTCGATGCCACGTTTAAGGCCAGACGCAACATTGTGGTCAGCAGCAACACCGCTGGAAAAGAAGAAAACTCTAGGGGTTTGGTCGTACCAATCGCCACCATGATGATCACCAACCCCGCTAACAGGTTGAATGTAAACAGAACATCCAACAGCAAGGCCGGCAAAGGCACCACCAACACTGTCTCTTATACACATCTGACGCTGCCGACGATACTCCTTGTGT
>CAWUMP010000266.1:0-3297 GCA_963923385.1 uncultured bacterium
ATGATTGGGAAATGGCTGGCTAAGCGCGAAGAACCATGGCGCAATTTTTTTCTATCCACCCGACGCATCCACAGGCTCGATTAATCCGGCAAGCAGAACACATTCTGCGTAATGGCGGACTGATCGCCTATCCCACCGATTCGTGTTTTGCACTTGGTTGTCATCTCGGCGATGCCCAAGCGTTGGCCCGTTTGCGTCAAGTGCGAGGCATCGATGAAAAACATCACCTCACGCTGATGTGTCGGGATCTATCCGAGATCGCGACGTACGCGATAGTGGATAACGTCCAGTACCGCTTATTAAAAGCGGCAACCCCCGGTAGCTATACGTTTATTTTGCCTGCCACACGGGAAGTACCGCGTCGCTTAATGCATCCGAAACGCCGCACGATCGGGGTGCGGGTGCCGGCGCATCCTGTGATTCATGCGTTGTTGGCTGCGCTTGGAGAACCGATCTTGAGCGCCACGCTGCAGTTGCCTGGTCAAACGCAGCCACTCACCGACGCGCAAACAGTGCAAGATCAACTCGGACGCGTGCTCGATTTGGTGATTGACGCAGGGGCGTGCGGCAGCGCACCAACGACGGTCTTAGACCTGACCGGCGCGCAACCGCAAGTGCTGCGCCTTGGTGAGGGACCGTTACTGCCGCTGGGCCTCAGCCCGGCTTGATCTTCGGTCGGCGTAAGGGCCATCTGCTAGAATCGAACGCTCAACAACGGCTTGGCGATGGACGACAGCGAACTGATTCAAACCATTGCCATTTACGCTTTGCCCGTGCTTTTTGCGATTACCTTGCACGAGGCAGCGCATGGCTACATGGCACGTCGCTGCGGCGATATGACGGCCCATATGCTGGGCCGGATTAGCCTTAATCCGATGCGGCACATTGATTGGTTTGGCACGATTGTTTTGCCGCTGGTGATGATGTTGGTCTCGGGTGGACGATTGTTGTTCGGGTGGGCGAAACCGGTTCCCGTCAATTTTTCCGCGTTGAATCACCCCAAGCGCGATATGGCTTGGGTAGCCGCAGCCGGTCCTGCGGCGAATTTTTTGATGACGATTTTGTGGGTGGTGTTGCTGAAAGTGGTGCTGCAAATTCCTGAAAACGCGTATTCCGAACCGCTGCGACAAATGTCAGCTGCTGGGATTCAAGTCAATTTAGTGTTCATGTTTTTAAACCTTGTGCCCATTTTGCCGCTCGATGGCGGGCGAATTTTGACCAGCGTGTTACCAAACCGGTTGGCGTGGCAGTACGCGCGGCTTGAGCCCTATGGCATGCCTATTTTGATTGTGCTGCTCCTCACCAACGCACTCGATCTCGTGTTGAATCCGCTGATGCACTTGAGTACCGCACTGATTCGTCAACTGTTGCTGTAACCCCGACCGACCCGAGCACTTTTCATGTACGAACCACGAGTACTTTCTGGCATGCGACCTACCGGTGCGCTGCACCTAGGTCACTACCACGGTGTTTTGCGTAATTGGATCCGCTTGCAGGCCGAGTATCCCTGTCTATTTTTTGTGGCCGATTGGCATGCATTGACCACCAGTTACGAGGCCACGCAAGCAATCGAAAAAAACACCTGGGATATGGTGATCGACTGGTTAGCTGCTGGCATTGATCCGGCGCAGGCCACGTTGTTTGTGCAATCGCAAGTGCCTGAGCATGCCGAGTTGCATTTATTGCTGTCGATGATTGCCCCGTTGGGCTGGCTAGAGCGTGTGCCTACGTACAAAGATCAACAAGAAAAACTTGCTGATAAAGATCTGGCCACGTATGGTTTTCTTGGGTATCCATTACTGCAGGCAGCGGACATTCTGATTTATCGCGCCAACATGGTGCCGGTGGGTGAGGACCAAGTGCCACACGTCGAATTTACGCGTGAAATCGCGCGACGCTTTAACCACCTCTATGGACGTGAGCCTGGCTTTGAAGATAAAGCCCGCGCTGCCGTGAAAAAAATGGGTTCAAAGCGGGCTCGATTATTTGATGAATTGCGCACGCGATTTTTAGAGCAAGGCGATCAAGAGGCCTTAGGCGCTGCGCGTGCACTTCTCGATGAACAACAAAATTTATCGCGCGGTGATCACGAGCGTTTGTTTGGTTGGCTCGAAGGCAGCGGTAAAAAAATATTGGTCGAGCCAGAAGCTTTGCTGACTGCGGCTTCGCGCATGCCGGGTCTGGATGGACAAAAAATGTCTAAGTCGTATGGCAATACGGTGACGTTACGTGAGGACGCCGAGACGGTGACCAAAAAGATCCGCACCATGCCGACCGATCCTGCCCGCGTTAAACGCACTGATCCAGGCTCGCCTGAGCAATGTCCTGTGTGGCAGTTGCATCAAGTGTATTGCGATGAGGCCAAACGCGAATGGGTGCGCGCTGGATGTACAAGCGCGGGCATCGGTTGTTTGGAATGTAAGCAGCCAGTCATTGATGCAGTCCTCGCCGAGCAAGCGCCGATGCGCGAGCGTGCGCAAACCTATCTAGACGACCCAACACTCGTGCGCGCCATCATTGCCGATGGCAATGAAAAAGCCCGTAAGCTCGCCAACGAAACCATGCGCGAAGTACGCGAAGCCATGGGTTTGGCCTCAACATGAGTACCGAAACAACCGCTGTGGATACGCTGACTCCCATCGAAGAAGGTGTAGAGCCGCGTGCACGAATTTATGGAGAGCCGCTCATCGAGATGCCGCGGGATTTGTATATTCCGCCAGATGCGTTAGAAATTTTCTTAGAAAATTTTCAAGGTCCGCTCGATTTGTTGTTGTATCTGATTCGTAAGCAAAACCTCAACGTGTTGGATATTCCGATGGCACCTCTCACACGCCAATACTTGGCGTATGTCGATGCCATGCGCGAGCGGAATTTGGAGTTGGCGGCCGAGTATTTGGTGATGGCTGCGATGTTGATTGAAATCAAATCACGTATGTTGTTGCCGCGACCGCCTTCGATGGCAGCTGAAGAAGAAGATCCGCGCGCCGAATTAGTACGTCGCTTGCTTGAATACGAGCAAATGAAAAAAGCAGCCCATCAGTTAGACATCTTGCCGCAGCTTGGGCGTGACGTGATGGCGGTGTCGGTGTGGATCGATCGCACGGTGATTGAGCGTCTGCCCGATGTGAACTCGCAAGATCTTGCAGAAGCTTGGCGTTTGTTGCTAAAGCGTGCCCGTTTAACCGCCCACCATCGCGTGAGCCGCGAAGAGCTTTCTGTGCGGGAATACATGAGCCAAGTGTTGCGTAAGCTCAACGAAGCCAAGGTGTTGGAGTTTTCAGAATTATTCGAACCCGA
>CAWUMP010000267.1:0-3296 GCA_963923385.1 uncultured bacterium
CGTTCTAGGGTGATGGCGGCATTGACCGCGAGCGTGAGATCGTCTGTGGCGACGTATTCGTTGGATCCGGCAAAGCGCATGGCAGGGGGTTTCTCGGGCGAAGGGAGCGTCGATTATAGCGGTCGGTTCGCAGTCCAAGTTGAGCGCAGCGTGTTGATCGGTTACACTTTTGCTCTTTGAAACCAAAGCCTTTTTACTGCAAGGCTCTTCGGCATGCGCACACGTTCCTCCTCACGTTCTATTTGGTTGTCGGCCCTCGTTGGTACGGCGCTTTTTTCAATGAGCGCAATTGTGTTTGCGCAAGCACCGGTCGGTAGTGCCGAGGCTGCAAAAAGCAAGGTTTCGATGTGTATTGGATGCCATGGGATCCCCGGCTATAAAACGGCCTACCCAGAGGTCTATCACGTCCCCAAGATCACCGGTCAGCAAAGCGCTTATATCGTGAAAGCGTTGCAAGCTTATAAAACAGGCGAGCGTGCTCACCCCAGCATGCGTGGTATCGCGCGCAGCCTCAGTGATCAAGACATGGCTGACCTGGCCGCTTATTACGGAGCGCCTGCAAAATGAAGAACGTCTCAACAATATTTATCGCTGCGCTTTGCATGAGCTTGAGCTCTACGGTGCTGGCCAAAGGCAATGTCGAGGCCGGAAAAGCCAAAGCGGCACAAGTCTGTGCGTCCTGTCACGGTGCGGATGGTAACCAGCCTACGGGTCCGGAGTTTCCTATTCTGGCCGGTCAGCACGCCGATTACCTGAAAAAAGCCTTGCGCGATTACAAAAGCGGCAAGCGCAATAACGCGATCATGAAGGGCTTTGCCTCTGCCTTATCGCCACAAGAAATCGACGATTTGGCCGCGTATTTTTCTAGCCAACCGTCGGCATTGAAATCCGCGCGCTAAGCGCGGTTCGATGACGAGCGTGTCGACGTCGTTGACACGCAAAGCAGGTAGGCGTTTGCATCTGGCGGCAAATGATCACGTTGCGCACGCCAAACCATTTCTGCCAAACAATCCAGAACGGCATGCAACGCAACGTGGCGATCGCCACAATCTTGCAGTCGTTGCGTAAAGGCCGCAACGATGCCTGCCGGCTGATCAATACTGAGTTGTTCTTCGATCGACACATGCAGGCTCATGTGTAGAAACGGGTTGGTTTCGCCATGCTCCGGAAAATAATCTAGATGTCGATATCGCTCGGGCTGATCCAACACAGTGTGATATTCCGGATGCAGCAAGATCACTTGTAAGGCGATGGGCTCCAGCCCAACCAACGCTAAGCCAGCACGGTATTTGCGCCAAGTCTCAAAGAAAAAATCGCGTACTTCTTCGCGTGTGGGTTGGAACATTTATAACGCCCTTGGGCCGCGCCGTACTGGTGGTGCAACCGGCGCCGGCGTTTTTTTCTTGAACTCACACCAGGCAGAAATGCCGCATGCATAGCAACGTGGCGTTCGCGCCACGCATACGTAGCGGCCATGCAGAATTAACCAATGGTGCGCGTGCAGTTTAAATTCATCCGGCACTAATTTCTCAAGGCGGTTTTGCACCTCATCAACGCTGGCGCCTGCGGCGAGGTTGGTGCGATTCGCAACACGAAAAATATGTGTGTCTACAGCGATCGTGGGTTGACCAAACGCCACATTCAGAACCACGCTGGCGGTTTTTCGGCCAACACCGGGTAAGGCTTGTAAGGCAGACAAAGTATTCGGTACTTTTCCGGCATGTTGATTCAGGATGATCTCTGATAGCGCGATAACATTTTTTGCTTTGGTACGAAATAAACCGATCGTACGGATTTGTTCAGTCACACCCATCAGACCCAGACGCAACATTTTTTGTGGTGTGGGTGCAAGAGCAAACAGGGTTTTGGTTGCTTTGTTGACTGACAGATCGGTGGCTTGCGCGGATAACACCACAGCAACCAAGAGTTGGTAAGCGGTGCGGTAATGGAGTTCAGTACGGGGTTCCGGAGAGCCTTGGCGCAGGGTACTAAAAATCGCGTGCCGTTTTTCTGGATTCATGTGGGTTTGGATTTGTTGCGATGTCGTGTACGTGCAAGTGCTGCGTTCACTGCAGCGCGACGTGACTCACGATCGGGCAAAGGTTGTGCTGTGTGCTCGACCTGCAAGCGATGGCGACGTCGTGTCGCGTTGCGACGTGCAAGCACTGCATCGCTCGCGAGCCAAGCGCGTGGCGCGACAATCCGCTCGATACAATCGACGGGGCAAGGTGGCAGACACAGATCGCAACCAATACATTGCGTTGCGATCACGGTATGCATCCATCCAGCGGCCCCGACAATTGCATCTACTGGGCAAGCCGGTAAGCATTGCGCGCAACCGATGCAACGTGCTTCATCAATGCGCACTACCCAACCACGTTTCATGTGTTTGCGGTGTGGTCAGACGGTGTGGATGCATTGGCGAGCGCAGTCACACATTCGCGTACCAGTGATGGGCCGCGATAAATCAGGCCGGTATACAGTTGCACGGCTTGGGCGCCCGCGGCCACTTTGTCGAGTGCATCTGTGCCGCTGCAAATCCCTCCGACACCAATGAGTGGAATTTCTCCGGCCAGTGCCGTGGCCAAGGCACGTAACACGCGAGTTGCTTGCGGTTTAATCGGCGCGCCGGAAAGCCCCCCCGTTTCTTGGGCATGCGGTAGACCTTCAACCCCGGTACGTTGGATGGAAGTGTTGGTGGCGATCACGGCATCGATTCGATGTGTGCGCACTGCATCGGCAATATCCGCGATTTGTTCGGGTACTAGATCGGGGGCAATTTTGAGTGCCAGGGGCACGCGTTTACCGTGTTGCTGCTCTAATTGTCTGCGTGTAGAAATTAAACGCGACAGTAGAGTGTCGAGGCCAGATTTTTCTTGTAGCCCACGCAAGCCCTTGGTGTTGGGCGAAGAGATGTTGATGGTCACGTAGTGGGCATGGGTGTAAACACGTTCCAGACACAACGCGTAATCATCTTCTGCATGTTCGATGGGGGTATCGAAATTTTTACCGATGTTAATTCCTAATATTCCGCGCCATTGCGTGCGCTGGATATTGGCGAGAAAAACATCTAAGCCAAGGTTATTAAAACCAAAGCGATTAATGAGTGCATTGGCTTGCGCTAAACGAAACACGCGCGGCAAAGGGTTGCCTGGTTGCGGGCGCGGCGTGACTGTACCGACTTCGATAAAGCCAAAGCCAAGGGTGGCTAAAGCATCGATATGGGCGGCGTTTTTGTCTAAGCCCGCGGCCAAGCCCACACCATTGGGTAAGTTCAACCCCATCATCGACACCGT
>CAWUMP010000268.1:0-3278 GCA_963923385.1 uncultured bacterium
GTTTGCATCGTGCCGGGCTGGCCTTGCATGTGCATCAAACACACCGCGCAATCGCCTTGCGCTAGCAAGGACAATGCACCTGGTGATTGCAATGCCTCGATGTCGTTGATCATCGCTGCGCCGCCCTCTATCGCGGCACGCATCACTGCAACGCGACGCGTATCCACAGAAATCGGGACGGGCAAATTGCGTAACCGGGCAAGAACTGGCGTGATGCGGGCAAGCTCTTCTGCTTCAGAAACGGGCGCGGCACCCGGTCGGGTTGATTCACCACCAATGTCGATGATGTCTGCACCCGCAGCGATTAAGCGCTCGGCTTGCGCGTAAGCAAGCGCTGGGTCAAGAAAGCGACCACCATCAGAAAAAGAATCGGGCGTGATGTTGATCACGCCCATGATGCGTGGAACAGCGAGTGATAACGCGTGTTTCCCGCAGCGCAGGAACGTCACTGCGACGCGCCGAACTCAGCCGGCAGCTGGCGCGGCAGCGCCCTCGGCGCCATCACTGGCAGCGGGCGGTTGCGGGCTTGGTGGTGGAGTTACTTTCGGCGCACGTGGGGGCTTACCTTCCATGATGTCGTTGATTTGATCGGCATCAATGGTTTCCCATTCAAGTAAGGCCGCCGTCATCGCCTCGACTTTGTCGCGATTTTCTTCGATGAGTTTGCGCGCGAGTTGGTATTGCTGATCAATGATGCGACGAATTTCAGCATCCACTTGCTGCATGGTGGCTTCCGACACATTTTTGTGCGTGGTGATCGAACGTCCCAAGAATACTTCACCTTCGTTTTCACCATACACCATGGTGCCCATGACATCTGACATCCCCCATTGGGTCACCATGCGACGCGCTAAATCAGTCGCACGTTCAAAGTCATTGGATGCGCCGGTGGTCATTTGATTCATGAACACTTCTTCTGCAATCCGTCCACCAAATAAAACAGCGATGGTCGAGAGCAAACGAATCCGATCTTGACTGTAACGATCTTCGGTTGGCAATTGCATGGTGACGCCCAACGCACGACCGCGCGGAATGATCGTTACTTTATGCACCGGATCGGTTTTGGGCATCAGCTTCGCCACCACCGCATGACCCGACTCGTGATAAGCCGTGTTACGACGCTCTTCTTCTGGCATCACCATCGAGCGACGTTCTGCACCCATCATGATTTTGTCTTTGGCCATCTCAAAATCAGACATGTCGACCAAACGCTTGTTTTTACGCGCAGCAAAAAGCGCGGCTTCATTCACAAGGTTCGCTAAATCAGCACCAGAAAAACCCGGTGTACCACGCGCAATGATGTCGGCTTTCACATCTGGCGCCATCGGTACTTTGCGCATATGCACCAAGAGAATTTGCTCTCGGCCACGAATATCCGGCAACGGCACCACCACTTGGCGATCGAAACGACCGGGCCGGAGTAATGCCGGATCAAGCACATCGGGTCGGTTGGTGGCTGCAATCACAATTACACCCGCCGTGGCCTCAAAGCCATCCATCTCCACCAACAATTGATTCAGCGTTTGTTCACGTTCGTCGTTACCGCCGCCTAAACCGGCGCCGCGCTGACGACCAACCGCATCGATCTCGTCGATAAACACAATGCAAGGCGCTTGCTTTTTGGCTTGCTCAAACATGTCGCGTACGCGCGCTGCGCCCACCCCGACAAACATCTCCACAAAGTCAGAGCCTGAAATTGAAAAGAACGGCACCTTCGCTTCACCAGCAATGGCGCGTGCCAACAAGGTTTTTCCGGTACCTGGCGAGCCCACCATCAAGACGCCGCGTGGAATCCGTCCACCCAGCTTTTGAAACTTGGTTGGGTCACGTAAAAAATCAACCAGCTCGGATACTTCTTCTTTGGCTTCTTCGCATCCAGCCACATCGGCAAAGGTGACAGTGTTGGTGGATTCATCCAACATCCGCGCGCGCGATTTGCCAAAACTAAACGCGCCGCCACGACCACCCCCTTGCATTTGGCGCATAAAAAATACCCAAACGCCAATCAACAACAACATCGGGAACCACGACACAAAAATATTCATGAGCAACGAAGGCTCTTCCTCAGGCTTGGCTTCAATTTTGACGCCGTACTTGAGCAAATCAGACACCAACCAAATATCACCTGGTGAATAACTGGTCACGCGTTTGCCATCGTTGGTGGTGGCCTTGAGCTGGCGACCTTCGATGGTCACTTTGGCAATCCGACCCGCTTTAACTTCGTCGATGAATTGCGAATATTCCATCGGCGCCTGGGCGCTTTGGCGAGAATTGAACTGATTGAACACCGTCATCAAGACCAGCCCAATCACCACCCAGATCAGCAAGTTTTTCATCATGTTATTCACAGCCACACTCCTCATTCGGCGATCGGGCGGCTGCCCAAGTACGCCTGAATAAAACCTGACTCAAGATTCTAATCCGAAATCGCCCATATCCCGCGGCTCAGCGCTTGACTGGGTGTTTTGTAGCCCGCGCCCGAGCAGATAGGTTTCGCGGCTTTCACCACGCGAAGCCGCAGGTTTTCGTGTTGCCACAGTACGAAAGCGTTGTTTCATTGCAGCCAACACCTCATTAAATGCAACACCTTGAAACACCTTCACTAAAAAGGCACCGCCGGGCTTCAGGCTTAGACCACAAAAATCCAACGCCAACTCGGTCAATGCCGCAGCCTGTGCTTGATCTACTGAGGCAATGCCAGACAAATTCGGCAGCATGTCACACAGCACCACATCGGCCGGACCCTCCAACGCCGCATGCACCGCAGCACGCACCGCCGGATCACGAAAATCGCCCCGCACGACATGAACTCCTGAAATGGGGGCGATTTCTAAGAGGTCAATAGCCACCACTCTTCCTTTGGGTTGCACTTTCGATGCCGCCACTTGCGACCACCCCCCTGGGGCGGCGCCCAAATCAACCACTCGTGCACCTGGACGCAACAAGCGATCGCGGTCTGCAATTTCTTGCAGCTTAAATGCTGCACGCGAACGCAAGCCCTGTGCGCGCGCCTGTTGCACGAATCGGTCGTTGACGTGCCGATTGAGCCATGCTTTGCTCGATTTACTTTGCGCCATTCATCGATGGTACGCGAGCCGACCGCGTCCGCCCACCGAAAATCGCATCAGAACGTATACTTCGCCCATGCAAGAACTCACACCAATCGAGCGCCAAGCGCTCAAAGCAAAGGCACACGCCCTCGACCCGGTCATCTTCATTGGCGATAAAGGCCTCACGCCAGCGGTCATGAACGAAATGGCGATTGCACTTCAGGCCCA
>CAWUMP010000269.1:0-3267 GCA_963923385.1 uncultured bacterium
ATGACGCATATTGCGTACAAGGGGACGGCCCCGGCGTTTAGCGATTTGATTTCCGGAAATGTCTCGCTGATCTTCGACAACATGGTGCTGCCGTTACAACACGTGCGGAATGGCAAGCTGAAAGCCTTGGCGGTCACGGGCAAAAATCGTTCTTCTTTGGCCCCCGATATCCCGACGGTCGCTGAAACCTTACCGGGTTTTGAGTCGGGCATTTGGCATGGCGTGTTAGCCACTGGCGGGACGCCAAAGCCGATTTTGGACCGTCTATCGGTTGAAATTAACAAGGCACTGACGGCGCCCGATTTACGCGAGAACTTTCTCAAGCAGGGGTTAGACCCAGTCGGCACAACGCCAGAGCAGTTTGATCAATTTATCCGTGCCGAAATGGCCAAGTGGTCGAAAATTATTCGCGAAGTAGGTATCAAAGCCGAGTAGTCACGCTTATTCATGGCCTATTGATGGGGCGCTTGACGCCCCATTTTTTTGTTGATGTTCCACGTGGAACATCAAGCACGCAGCCCAAGCGCTTGAAAAATCGGTTCCACGTGAAACATTCGCGTATCATTGCGCCTCTTTTTTGAGGTCGTAGGCTCATGTACTTTCCGCAGCTTTTTGATGTGATCGTGATTGGTGGTGGCCATGCCGGAACCGAGGCCGCGCTCGCGGCAGCGCGGTCTGGTTGCCAGACGTTACTGCTCACACATAGCATCGAGACCCTTGGCCAGATGTCCTGTAACCCTTCGATTGGTGGGATTGGTAAAGGCCATCTTGTGCGCGAAATTGACGCCCTTGGCGGTGCGATGGCGATCGCCACGGATGAGGCGGGAATTCAGTTTCGGACCTTAAACGCATCGAAAGGCCCGGCGGTCCGTGCGACTCGAGCACAAGCCGATCGTGTGCTGTATCGAAAGGCCATCCGTACGCGCCTCGAAAACCAGCCGAATCTCACCTTATTTCAGTCGGCCGTAGACGATTTATTGGTGGAGGGCGATCGCGTTTCTGGCGTTGTCACCCACCTCGGACTCACTTTTCAGGCGCGTGCCGTTGTATTAACCACCGGAACGTTTTTGGGCGGATTGGTGCATGTTGGGCTCGAGCGCCACGCCGCTGGACGAGCCGGCGATCCGCCCTCGATACGATTGGCTGAGCGCTTGCGCGAAATGCAATTGCCCGTGGGGCGTTTAAAGACCGGCACACCACCGCGTATCGATGGTCGAAGCATCAACTTTGGCGTGATGCAAGCGCAGCCAGGCGATACACCTGAGCCGATCTTCTCTTTCTTAGGTCGTCGCTCGCACCACCCACAGCAGATGCCGTGTTGGATCACGCACACCAACGATCAGACACACGAGATTATTCGTGGCGGCCTCGACCGATCGCCGATGTTTACCGGCGTTATTCAAGGCGTGGGGCCACGCTACTGCCCCTCGATCGAAGACAAGATTCATCGCTTTGCTGGCAAAAATAGCCATCAAATCTTTCTCGAGCCTGAGGGGCTGACTACGCATGAGTTTTATCCGAATGGCATTTCAACCAGCCTGCCGTTCGATGTGCAGTTAGCGTTGGTTCATTCCATCGCAGGACTCGAACACGCGCACTTAACTCGTCCTGGTTACGCCATCGAATACGATTACTTTGATCCGCGCCAATTGAAGTCTTCGCTCGAGACAAAATCGATTGGTGGTTTATTTTTTGCGGGTCAAATCAATGGCACCACCGGCTATGAAGAAGCGGCAGCGCAAGGCTTGCTTGCTGGCCTCAACGCTTCACTGCAGGTGCGTGGCTTGTCGCCGTGGTGTCCGCGGCGCGATGAAGCTTATCTTGGCGTGCTCGTGGATGACTTAATTACCCGCGGCGTTTCTGAGCCCTATCGCATGTTTACGAGTCGCGCGGAATATCGCTTGAAGTTGCGTGAGGACAACGCCGACTTACGACTCACCGAGATGGGTCGACAACTCGGCTTGGTCGACGACGCACGTTGGTCTGCGTTTGCTCGCAAACGTGACGCCATCGCACACGAGCAACAACGACTAAAGTCGGTTTGGATGACACCGCAACACCTACCCGTCGAGGCCTCAATACGGGTCTTAGGTAAGCCCATCGAACGCGAATACACGCTGGCTGATTTGTTGCGCCGACCCGATGTGAACTACCGCACACTGATGACTTTGCCAGGCGCGGCACCGGAACAGTTGGTGACCGATGAAGTGGCTGAGCAACTTGAAATCCAAGCGCATTACGCGGGCTACATCGGTCGACAAAATGATGAAGTCGAGCGCCGCGCAACGCAAGAAAACTTGCGCCTACCAACCGATATCGATTACTTGCAAGTACGTGGTTTGTCGCGCGAAGTCCAGCAAAAGTTGGCACAACATCGTCCAGAAACGATTGGTCAAGCCGCGCGTATTCAAGGCATGACACCGGCGGCGATTGCGTTGCTGTTGGTTCATCTCAAGCGCGGCGTCTTTGCAGAGCGGCAATCGGCATGAGCGTCGCGAAGATCTTATCCGGTGGATTAGACGCGCTCGGATTGTCCTTCGATGCAGCAATACAATTAAAACTTTTAAGTTATATTAATCTGCTCGATAAATGGAACCGCACGTACAACCTAACGGCGATACGCGAACCGGAACGGATGGTCGCTTATCATCTGCTCGATTCGTTAGCGGTGCTCACGCATTTACCCGCGGGCCACTTGGCTGATATCGGTTCGGGCGGGGGCTTGCCTGGATTGCCGATTGCCATCGCTCAACCCGCGCGCCAAGTGAGCGTCAACGACAGCAATACAAAAAAAGCCGCCTTCATGCGTCAAGCAGGTATTGAGCTGGAACTGAACAACGTACAAGTGCATGCGGGCCGTGCAGAAGCATGGCAACCCAGCACGCTGTTCGATGTGGTGATCTCGCGTGCTTTTGCAGAGATCGCAGACTTTATTACAGCCAGCCGACATTTACTCAAACCCGGCGGGATCTTTGCAGCGATGAAGGGCATCGATCCGCACGCGGAGTTGGCGACCTTGCCGCAGGATATCGAAGTACTGAACACCATCCACTTGCAGGTACCGGGGCTCGATGCATCGCGCTGCCTGGTTTTATTGCGCGTTGGGAGCTGAGCACAGATGACGCAAGTCTTGGCAGTTGTGAATCAAAAAGGCGGTGTGGGTAAGACCACCACCACAGTGAATCTAGCTGCTGCGTTGGCAGGCTTAGGCGAACGGGTATTACTGATCGATCTCGATCCACAAGGTAATGCCACGATGGGCAGTGG
>CAWUMP010000270.1:0-3232 GCA_963923385.1 uncultured bacterium
ATGCTTTACTGGATGCTTTACTGAATGCCTCACTAAATACCTTGCTCTTTCGTTTGCTGTTTTTTATGTACGAATCACCGGTGGCGGTACGCCATCCTCAATCAATTGCTTGAGATTCCCCACGTGCCCAAGGGTACCAGAGGCGTTCAGCAAGCCAGTCAGAAACACTGCAGCCCAACGTGTCACAAACGGCATCTTGGCTTGCGATAAATTCAGCGTATGTGTCAGCGTGGTGGTGTCTTCATCGCTCGTGAGTTGGTAGGTTTCAATCAATACCCCGCCCGGTTTTAAATCACCCCCACTGGTTTGAACCACCAAGCGCTCTGCATCCACCATCTCGAGCAAGACGGCCTCGGTCAACGGCGGGCGCGAACCAAACCGCTTGGTCGGGCGATATGCGATACGAAAACGCCAACCCGCATGGGCGGCTCCCGGATCGAGCGGTAACACATCCTCAATGCGTGGGATCCACGCCGTCCAGCTTTGCGGCTGTGCAACCCAGCGCCAAACGGTTTCACGTGGGGCGATGATGCGTGCACGACCGGTGATGACTTTCGCTTCCAATGCGGGACTCTTTCTTTGCAGCGCGGGAGAAAACTCCTCGACGAAGCAGTAATTTCGCACGCGCACGCGACCAAGGCAAGCCAGCCGCTTAGAATCGAGTGCATGAATGCATCTCTTCCTCTCAGCGGCATTACCGTGGTTGCACTCGAACAAGTCATCGCCGCGCCCTTTTGCACACGCCAGCTGGCCGAACTCGGTGCGCGTGTCATCAAAATCGAACGCCCTGGTGTCGGGGATGCCTCGCGTGGTTATGACACTACGGTCGAAGGCTTATCGTCTCACTTTGTTTGGGTGAATCGTTCGAAAGAAAGTTTGACCTTGGATGCCAAGCATCCACAAGCTGCCAAGATCCTCGATCAACTGATCGCGCGTGCCGATGTGTTTGTACAAAACATCGCACCGGGTGCTGCAGCACGCTTGGGGTTGGGTGCAGAAACATTACGCAAAAAATATCCACGTTTAGTGTGGTGCGGTATTTCGGGTTACGGTGAAAACGGACCGTACAGCGATAAGCGCGCCTATGATTTATTGGTGCAATGTGAAACTGGTTTGCTGTCGGTGACTGGAACGCAATCCCATCCATCCAAAGCCGGCATTCCAATTGCCGATATCTCCGCAGGGATGTACGCCTTTTCTGGCATTTTGGCCGCGCTCTATCGTCGCCAAGCCACTGGCGAAGGTGCCACTCTCGATATTTCGATGTTTGAGTCGCTCGGTGAATGGCTCGGGTTTCCAGCCTATTTCACAGCGTATGGTGGTAGCGCACCACCACGCACTGGGGCGTTTCACGCCACGATCGTGCCTTATGGTCCATTTGAAGCCAGTGACGGTACGGTATTTCTTGGCATTCAAAATGAACGCGAATTTGCTCGCTTTTGTACGCACGTTCTGCAGCTGCCTGATTTACCCAAGGACCCGCGCTTTGCCACCGGCAGCGCGCGTAATCAACATCGCGACGAAATGAACGCGCTGATTACCCAAGTGTTTGCACAACGCACCAGCGCTCAAGTGGTGCAATCACTCGAAGCCGCTGGCATCGCTAACGCACGACTCAACTCGATGCAAGCTTTTTGGGAACACCCGCAATTCGCCGCACGCAATCGCTGGACCGAAGTGGATTCACCTGCCGGTCCGCTCAAGGCCATGCGTCCACCGCTCAACATTCACGAAATGACGCCTTCTATTTCTGCGATTCCTGGCGTGGGTCAACACACGCACAGCATCTTGCACGAACTGGGCTACTCAGAGACGCAGATTCAGTCGCTCAGCAAAGAGAACGCGATCTAAGCCACACGACGTCGTACCTTTATTCAGTGTGGGTAACGCGCCATCCACACGCTTGATTCACACGCATTCATCACGCCCGAGGTTTTGTGTCATCTGTTCCGCTTTTTCTTGCTTCGCTGATGTGGAATTACGGCCTTGGGATGACTTACATCGTCGTACCGCTGTACGCACAATCATGCGGTTTAAGTGGTATTGAAATCGGGTTGTTGTTTTCAATCCCGGTATTTTTTCAAGTGGTCTTTAATTTGGTCGGTGGCGCGTATACCGATCGATTTGGAGGCCGACGCATTATGTTGATTTCGTGTTGGCTGGTGACTGCAGGTGGCGTAGGTTTTATCTTTGCGGCGCAGTTTTGGACCTTATTTATCTGTCAGGTGCTGATGGTCTTATCGCGCGCTGCGTTTTGGCCCGCCACATGGGCACTGGCCAGTGAACTACCTGGTGAGCGCGGCAAACAAATGGGCCGTCTGAACGCCCTCACCAATGTGGGGCAGATCACCGGGACCACGGCGGCGGGTTTTATTCTTGCGGGTCTTGGATATACCGCGAGCTTTATCACCTTAGCTTGTATGGGCGTCTTAGGTTATGTGTGTGGGGTGCGTTCCCATGAAGCCAAACGCAAAGCGCACACCCCAGGCGCCTCGGTGTTTGCGCCGTATGCCTCCTTACTGCGCCGTCGCGTGATTTATTACGCGGTGATGTGTGCGTATCTTTCGGCGCTCCCGTTTTCTTTGTCGATGTCGTTTTATCCTTTGTTGTTTAAAGATTTTGGCTTTTCGCCAGAAACGTCTGGATTATTTCTCGCCCTACGCGCGGCAGGCTCGATTGGTGCTGGATTGATTGCTGCGCGTTTCGTGCAATCGGGTCCACGCAGTCTCTCGCCTGTGGTGGCTGGCCTGTCGGTGGCCTGTGCGGTCGGCCTTATTCCAGCAATCAATCACGCAGCGCCCATCGCGCTCTCTATGGTGTTGGTGGGCTTGGGTTCCGGGGTCATGACCTTGTACTTTCAAATCACCATGAGTGAGGTCACCGATCTCACCGAACGTGGTTCAGCACTCGCGCTTGGCGGACTGGGCTGGGGTCTGTCACACTTCACCACTCCATTAGCCCTGGGTTGGATCAGCGATCATTACGGCATGATTCCTGGCTTTTATTGCATCGGCTCGTTTGCCTTATTGTGGACGGGCGTGATTGCGCTGTTACGGCCTTGGGCGTTTATGCACACCAAACTGGCAAATTAATCATGCGTCTGTCTGTACTTGATCAATCACCTGTTATCCAAGGCCTGAGCGCTGCGCGCGCGATTGATGAAACACTCAAACTGGCGCGTGCCGCTGAAGCGCTGGGGTATTCACGCTACTGGCTTGCCGAACATCACGCC
>CAWUMP010000271.1:0-3222 GCA_963923385.1 uncultured bacterium
GCCATCTATCGTGTGAGCTACGTCGGACCAGCGAAAAAGAAATAATGCATCACACGCTCCACGCGGGGCGATGGGCAGCAATGCTCATCGCCCTTTTTACATCGTTAAGCTTTGCACAAGGCAGCGCACCTGCCGATGCTGTCAAGCCCATCGAGATAACATTCACCGAACGCGTACAACTCTGCGCTAGTTGTCACGGTGCAGATGGCAACTCACAAACCAACAACATTCCCTCGATTGCCGGTCAACCACGCATATTTGTTGAGAATGTCTTGGTGCTCATTCGAGAAGGCTTACGCAGTAACGAAGCCATGCAAGCCGTCACCAAAGGCATGAGCGATCAAGACATCGTCGCGTTAGCCAAACATTTTTCAGCACTGCCCATGCAATCGTCGCCTGGCGAACCCGATAAAGCGTTACAACAACGCGGTCGCTTGCTTGCAAGCAAGTTACGTTGCGCCAGTTGCCATGAAGCCAGCTTTAAGGGGCGCGCACAAATGCCGCGACTCGCCGCGCAACGCGAAGAAGTGCTGCTGACTAAGCTGATTGCCTTTCGCGATAAGCCCAAGCCTGGCACCGACACCATCATGAACGCAACGCTGCACGGCGTAAAAGACGATGAGCTCAAAGCGCTGGCGCATTTTCTAGCGCATGTGCGTTAAATTACTGCGTAGCATCTGCGTGAGTGCGGTTGCAGCGAGCGCCTGCACCACTGCACTCGCTACACCAGAGACGCAAGATGGTGTGGTGATTTCTGTTACACGCACCGAACGTAAAACGTTTGATGTTCCAGTCTCGGTGGATGTCATTACCTCGAGCACGTTGCGTGATGGCCAACCCAAAGTCAATCTATCCGAAGCCTTAGGAAGCGTGCCGGGTTTACTGATTCAAAATCGCAATAACTACGCGCAAGATTTACAGCTATCGATCCGGGGATTTGGTGCACGCGCAAGCTTTGGTATTCGCGGCGTCAAGCTCTATGCGGATGGCATTCCAGCCACCATGCCAGATGGTCAAGGCCAAGCGGCGAGTTTTAATTTATCGTCTGCCGAACGCATCGAAGTGATGCGCGGTCCATTTTCAAGTCTGTATGGCAACAGCGCAGGCGGTGTGGTTCAAGTGTTTACTGAACGCGGGCCGACGCAACCAACCCTCGATGCAGAGCTGCTCAGCGGCGCTTGGGACACCCAACGACTCGGCGTGAAAGCAAGCGGTACCAGCCATGGCATCAATTACGTTGCAGACTGGTCGCAGTTTCACACCGATGGTTGGCGCAGTCATTCAAGCGTCACGCGCGAACAACTCAACAGCACACTGCGCTGGCAAGTGGGCGTCGATACACGGGCCACGCTGGTATTCAATATGTTCGATCAACCCGAGACCCAAGACCCACTCGGATTAACGCGCGCGCAATACAGCGCAGACCCTCGCCAGGCCACATCCGTGGCAAGCACTTACAACACTCGAAAAAGTATTCGTCAAAACCAATCAGGACTCAGCATCGAGCAACGCCTCTCGGCGAGCGATAGCGTTCGGATCGCCGGCTATTTTGGTGATCGCACCTTGCAACAATATTTAAGCCAAACCGGGGATAACGCCGGCACCAGCATCGGCGCGGGCGGTGTCGTTGACCTGGATCGATGGTTTGGTGGCGCCAACATCACTTGGTTACATGAAGGCACACTCGCACAGCGCCCCTTCAATACGACCGTGGGTGCCGAGCAAGAAATACAACAAGAACGTCGCCGCGGCTACGTGAATAACAGCGGTACGGCGGGTTCTTTGCGACGCGACGAAAATGATCGTGTCAGCGCACGTAATTATTTTGCGCAATCGGATTGGCGCTTTGCGGATCGATGGTCAATGAGCGCGGGTCTACGCTACAGCCGTGTTGCATTTAATGTGCAAGACAACTACATCACGACCAGTTCCCCAGCAAACCCTGATGATTCGGGGGCATTGCGCTACACCAACACCAGTCCGGTTGCAGGGTTGAGTTATCGTCTTGCACCCGAGGTGGCGTTGTATGCCAGCGCGGGCCGCGGCTTTGAAACACCAACCTTCAGCGAGATTGCCTACAGCAGCAGTAGTGGCCCAAATTTTACGTTAGCCGCCGCGCGTTCAACCAACGCTGAGATCGGTCTAAAAGGACGTACCGATCTGCATCGCTTTACCTTGGCGCGTTTTAGTACCACGACCCGCAATGAAATCGTTGTCGATAGCAGCGTCTCCGGTCGCACCTATTACAAAAACGCTTCGCGCACGCAACGTGATGGCTGGGAAGCCGCATGGAATGCCACCCTACCAGCTAATGTCGACACTACCCTGGCCTACACGACACTCAAAGCAACCTATGCAGAGAGTTTTACCAGTAGCACGAGTACCATCGCCGCCGGTAACGTTTTGCCTGGCGTGCCTGCATCCACGTTGTATGCCGAGGTACGCTGGAAACATGCGCCCAGCGGATTTTCGACTGCGCTCGAAGCGCGACGTAACGCCAAGATTTATGTCAACGATGCCAACAGTGATGCCGCCGAGGCGTATAGCGTCGGCAACCTGCGCGCTGGTTTTGAGCAAACCGGCCCAGGCTGGAAGATGAGCCAAACATTACGTATCGATAATGTGGCCAATCGACGCTATATCGGCTCGGTGATTGTGGCCGACTCCAACAGTCGATTTTTCGAATCCGCGTTACCGCGCAGCGTGTCGCTCATGCTGAGTGCACGCAGCACCTTTTAGTCAGCGATTTAAATATTTTCTGAATCCAGCGCATGTCCACCCTGCCCCCACCATTCCCCGAGACCTTGTGCGCGCTACTCGCGCAGCCATCACCCAGCGTATCGCCGTGCTTGATTGATCGCGATCAACCCATCGATCGACATACCCTGAGCACGCAAGCGCAACGCTTAGCCCGCGCACTGATTGATCTGGGCGTACAACGTGGCGATCGCGTGGCCATTTGGTTACCCAACGTACCCGCATGGCTCGCGATATTTTTTGCTTGCGCACGCATCGGCGCAATCGCCGTGGCAGTAAACACCCGGTTTCGTAGCAACGAACTCGTGGATATTCTGGGCCGCGCGGGTTGTCAGGTGCTGGTGTATTGGCCAGGATTTGATCGCGTTGACTTTAATCACACATTAAACGCGTGCGATGCCAACGCGTTGCCTGCCCTCAGCTGTTGTATTGCCTACACCGAAGGTGAATCTGTCCCCACACACG
>CAWUMP010000272.1:0-3213 GCA_963923385.1 uncultured bacterium
GCAACGGACCATGCGTCCGTCAGCAAAAGCACGTGCTTGCGGTGGTTCAGTCAGACACGCCGCCTGCACATGCTTACAGCGTGGCGCAAAGCTACATCCGGTGGGAAGGTTGGCTAAATCCGGCGGCGCGCCCGGAATCGCTTCGATGCGTGTGCCGCGTTGTTGTCCGTGAATCGTCGAAGACAATAACCCCATGGTGTAAGGGTGTTGCGGTTGGAGCATGACATCGGCCACGCGACCGGTTTCGACCATACGCCCGGCGTACATCACGCCAATGCGATCCGCTACCTCACAAGCCACACCCACGTCGTGCGTAACAAAAATCACCGACATGCCCATGTCGCGTTGCAGTTCGCGCAATAACAACAAGATTTGAATTTGTACGGTAGCGTCTAGCGCGGTGGTGGGTTCGTCGGCAAGTAGTAATTTCGGCTCGCATGCCAACGCTAACGCAATCATTGCACGCTGACGCATGCCACCGGACATTTCGTGTGGATACGCATCAAGACGCCGACGGGCATTGGGAATTTGTACCCGCTCTAACATTTCGAGGGCACGTTGTCGCGCCAGCGTACGGCTCACTTTTCGATGGCGTACGACGGATTCAGCAATTTGTTCGCCCACCGTAAACACCGGGTCAAACGCGAGCATCGGTTCTTGAAAAATCATCGATACGACAGCACCGCGATAATTTTCAAGTGCTGATTCATCCATGGCGAGTACATCGCGACCATCGACTTCGATGCTGCCGCTAATTTGTGTACGTGCTTTCGGAAGAATGCGTAGCAGCGCACGTAAGGTCACACTTTTGCCGCTACCCGATTCGCCTAACACCCCGAGCACTTCGCCTGGCGCTAATGCAAAGTCGACGCCATTGACTGCACGAACGGGTCGTGCGGCGGTTGCGCCGCTTCCACCGCCTGCAGTAAATGCGACCGTTAAATTATTGACGCGGACAAGAGGTGCCGTCATGGCGGATGATTTTTCGCTCAGAGGGTTGGATGACGACGATGCCAATCGGTGGCTTGTTGATAAGCATGGCCAGCAACAAAGAGCGTGGCTTCATCAAATGGTCGACCGATGAGTTGCATCGCTGTGGGTAGCCCTTGTTTGGTGAACCCGGCAGGCACACTCAAACTGGGTAAACCCAAGTAATTAATCGGGCGTGTGAGGCGCGTGATGTTGTTGAGTGCATGCGACATGTTAGTACTTCCGCCGACATCGGTTTCATCGATGGTGGGCGTTTGGAAACAGACCGAGGGCGTGTGCAGGAGATCAACATGATCAAACACCGCGCGCGAAAATTGTTCGACAGCAACACCACGCAAACGCAGGCTTTCAAGATAGGTGACCGCCGGTACGCTTAAGCCTAGTTCAAGTCGGGCGCGCACTTGCTCAGAATAATCTTGTGGGCAGTGACGTAACCAATTCGCGTGTGCGGCAGCCGCCTCGGCAGCAATCACCATCATGCCCGCGTAGTTCCATGGATTCATGTCGGGTAGTTGCACATCAACGATCTGTGCGCCGAGTTTGGCAAAGGCATCCAAACTCGATTGCATCAACGCACCGATTTCTGCATCCATGTCATCGTAGAAAAAATTCTTTGGCCGACCAATCCGCAAGCCTTTGATCTGCGCGCGCGTGAGTCGCCCCACGTAGTCTGGAACCGTTTCTGTGCTCGCAGTAGGATCGGCCGCATCCGCGCCCGCAATCACGCTAAGAATCAACGCGCAGTCTTCAACACTGCGTGCAAGCGGACCAACGGTATCCATCGAAAAAGACAGTGGCATGGCGCCGTGACGCGACACACGACTCCATGTCGGTTTGATCCCGCTGACGCCGCAAAACGTGGCCGGTGCACGAATCGATCCGCCCGTGTCAGAACCCAAGGCTGCAAAACTTGCGAGTGCAGCCACTGCTGAGCCAGAGCCAGAAGAAGAGCCGCCAGTGATGCGCGTGACATCCCACGGATTACGGCAATGCCCAAAATGATAGTTGTGACCAGTGGGACCGTATGCAAACTCGGCCATATTGAGTACGCCAAATTGAATCGCTCCGGCTGCATCGAGTCGTTGCAGTGCAGTCGCGGTACTTGGCGCAGGGACATCACGTTTAATTTTTGAACCGCAAGAAGACGCCACGCCTTGGCGGTAATACATATCTTTGTGCGCCATCGGTACGCCGTGCAACGGACCGCGAAGGTGGCCGCGTGCTAAGTCAGCATCCGCGAGACGCGCGGCGTGTAACGCGTTGTCGTGGTCGATGTGAATAAAACAATTGAGCGGTTTTTGTACAGCATCAGCGCGCGCAAGCACAGCTTGCATGGCCGCCAGTGCCGTCGTTTTTTTGGCACGAATGGCACGCGCCAGTTCGGCGGCGCTGAGTTGAAGAATCGCGTCGGCGTTCATTTGGTCTCCGCGGCGCAGATTTTTAAATAATCGGCGGGCTCTGCTTCAAAGGGCAGCGCATTAAATGCAGGCCGTGCGCCAGCAACTTGAGCGCTGATCGTGTTGGCTGCCGCAGTCGCGCGTGTGGGTTCAAGATTGACGCCGATCAATGCCAATAGCGCAGTGGCTGATTGCGCTTGAAATTTTTCGCTCATGTGTGAAGTCCTTACGCGGAATGTGGTGCGATTGGGGGTGAGTTCGTGATGACTAGAGGGGTGACGGTGAGGCGTTTGGCGCTGGTGCGGCACGATGCCCAGAACCCGCTTTTTTCATCTGACAAGCGACGTAGTGTCCGCCACCTTCAGCAGCTAACACCGGGTCGCGTTCACCACAGACCGCTTCGGCATGCGGGCAGCGTGTACGAAAACGACAACCAGGTGGTGGATCGATGGGGCTCGGTGGATCGCCGATAAGGGGTGGCTGTTGCGTGCGTCGCGCAGGATCCATCGAGGGCATCGCCGATAAAAGTGCGCTGGTGTAAGGATGCGCAGTGCGTCCATAAATCGCATCAACTGGGCCAATCTCAGCGACTTTACCTAAATACATCACCATCACGCGATCGCTCATGTAGCGCACCACATTCAGGTCGTGCGAGATAAAAAGATAAGTCAGACCAAGTTCAGTTTTTAGATCGAGTAAAAGATTTAAGACTTGGGCCTCGACGGATTTATCGAGCGCTGATACCGCTTCATCGAGAATCACAATCTTTGGCTCAAGCGCTAGCGCACGGGCAATGTTAATGCGTTGACGTTGCCCACCAGATAAT
>CAWUMP010000273.1:0-3207 GCA_963923385.1 uncultured bacterium
ACACAAGGAGTATCGTCGGCAGCGTCAGATGTGTATAAGAGACAGCCTGAAATCAGGTCGCTAAACGCCGGAGCCGTCCCCTTGTATGCAATATGCGTCATTTGAATGCCAGCGGTCATCTTGAACAACTCACCCGAAAAATGTTGTGAGCTACCGATTCCACCAGAGGCAAAATTGAGCTTGGTTGGATTCGCCTTCCCATAGGCGATTAACTCCTTCACATTGGCCACAGGCAAGCTCGTCGTCACCGCCAACATATGTGGGCCGGTGACCGCCAATGAAACCGGTGCGATATCTTTCAGTGTGTCGTACGGCAGTTTGACGATGAGATACGGATTCGTCGAATGGCCTAAGGCACACATCAATAAGGTATGACCGTCTGGCGCTGCTTTCGCCACTAAATCAGACCCTACAATGGCATTCGCTCCTGGACGATTTTCAACCACCACCGGCTGACCCATCGATTCCTGCATCTTTTGCGCGATCGATCGCGCCATCAGATCGGTTGCCCCACCAGGTGCAAAGGGCACAATGAACCGAATCGGCTTGGATGGAAAGCTTCCTTGGGCGAAGACCATCGTGGCAAAAAAGATCAGCCCTGCGCTACTCAACCAACGCCAAATACTTTGCCTTTTCACGACCAACCCTCCTCAGATAAATTAACCGAATGCCGCTTAGACGTAAGCCGGCCCATCAATCACCGGATGTTTGGTTAAAAAGTCCTCATCGACCGAAACACCCAGTCCAGGTCCCTCTGGTGGACGAACACAACCCTGAGCGTCGACCACGTACGGCGTGCTGGTCAGCGCGTCACGGAATAAATTGCCTTTCGATGTGTCACCCTCAAAGTAGCCTGGATTATCTACTCCACAAAGAAAGTGAATACTCGCAACCATGTTTAAACCCGAGCTCGACGTGTGCGGATGTACCGGTAATTTATACGCCGATGCCATCGCTGCGATACGCAATCCTTCGGTGATTCCGCCGCACTTAGACATATCTGGTTGTAAGACGGTGATGTAGCCATCTTCGAGCACCCGATTAAATTCAAAGCGCGTGAAATGATTTTCACCCGCCGCCAAGGGCACAGAACCAAAGCGCGCGGCGAGTCCGTAGCTGTGATAATCGTGGGGTGGAAAAGGTTCTTCCAGCCAACCCACACCGGCCTCTTCAAAGCCAGGCATCACCTGACGCACATCTTCAACACGGTAACCGGTGTTGGCATCCACCAAAATAGTGATGTCATCACCAAACGCTTCACGGACCGCTTGCACACGCATCAAATCACGATCCGGCCGATCGCCGACACGTAACTTAAGCGCACGATAACCTTGCGCCACAAACTTAGCCGCCTCTGCAACCAGCTCCTTGGGTGGTTGATAACCCAACGAAATACCTCCGGCATACGCAGGTACATCGCGGGCAGCACCACCTAATAATTTGTAGACCGGCCAGCCCACCGCTTTGCCACGAATATCCCAAAGCGCTAAATCAATCCCAGATAACGCTAACGCCGCGGCCGCACCCATGCCATGACTGGCTAATTGCATGCGATACACCTTGTTCCAGACACCGACGGTATCGCTGGCATCCATGCCTGTGACCAGTTGACGCAGGGTCGTGTTAATCAAATGCGCGATTGCACCAGGGCAACGACCATGATGGGCTTCACCCCATCCGGTGATGCCACCAGCCACCACTTTGACAATAACCGCGTCGCGCTTTACCGCGCGGCCGATACCTAATGTCACGCCATCATTGACCGGAAATGAAGTCGCAAAGGCTTGAACCGATTCAATCGTGAGCTTGGACATTGAAACCACGCTAGCGAAAAAAGGAAAGTTCACTGATTATGCGTGAGTGCTTACGAATCCTCGAACAAACGCCTTTGGAGTTTCACAATGAAGATCATCGACGTTATCACCCATCAGCTCTCATGCAACGTGGAGACACCCTTCACCTCATCGCGCGGCTGGTGGTACAAAACCAAGGGCGCGTTAGTTGTTGAAATCGTTACCGATGAGGGCATCATCGGTTGGGGTGACTGCTACGGCCCGGCCGCGGTATCGAAAAGCGTGGTCGATACGCTACTCAAACCGTCGATTATCGGCTTAGATCCATTTGATGTCGAAGTCATTTGGGAATTGCTCTACAACAAAGTCAAAGATTACGGTCTCACGGGGATGACCATCTCGGGCATTTCGGGCGTCGATATCGCGCTGTGGGACATCATCGGTAAAGCCGTCAACAAGCCTATTCACAAACTCATTGGCGGTGCGTTTAGAACCAAATTACAAGCCTACGCGACGGGGCTGTATTTCACCGACATGCATCGTCTCACCGAAACCGCTGTCGAAGAAGCACTGGGATATAAAGCGCAAGGATTTACCGCAGTCAAAATGAAAATCGGTTTGGGATCGATGAAAAAAGATCTCGATCGCATCGCGGCCGTACGTAAAGCCATTGGCGATGACATGCTCCTCATGGTGGATGCCAACCATTGTTTTAATGTCCCGCAAGCGATTCAGATCGGCAAAGAAATGGAAAAGCTCGGTGTGCATTGGTTCGAAGAGCCCATCTCTCCAGAAGACTTAGAGGGCTATCGTTCTGTCAGCGACGCCCTCGATATGTCCGTGGCAGGCGGTGAAAACGAATTCACTAAGTTTAGTTTCCGCGAAATTATTCAACGACGCGCGATGGATATCATTCAACCGGATGTCTGCGCAGCCGGTGGTATTACTGAATGCAAAAAAATTGCCGCGATGTCACAAGCGCATTGGGTGCAGTGTGTGCCGCATGCTTGGGGCACGGCGATTGGTTTATCGGCAACGATGCATTTTCTTGCGTCGCTGCCCGAATGTCCGCCCTGCTTAGTGCCACAGCCACCGATGCTTGAGTATGAACAAACCTATAATCCGTTTCGTGAAGAACTCGGTGATGATGTATTCAGCCATCAAAACGGGATCGTCAACGTGCCACAAGGCCCTGGTTTAGGGATCGAGATTAATCGCGACATTCTCACGCGTTACAAAGTGGCTTGAGTCGGTACCTAACCATCCAAACGCCTTTCGCAACGTGACCACCTGAATGTCTTTCGCGCGCTACGGCGCATTGCTTCACGTACCTGATCTGCGGGCCATTGCCGTTGCCTCGATCATCGGCAGACTACCGATTGGAATGGCTGGGCTCGCCATTTTGCTGCTGATG
>CAWUMP010000274.1:0-3200 GCA_963923385.1 uncultured bacterium
TGGGCTCGGAGATGTGTATAAGAGACAGGTGCTCTCTTATCACGATCTTCCTGCAGATGTGCTGCGTGGTCGAGCGCTTCAAACCAAACGCTTGTGCCGCACGTTTAGCGATTGCACTACGGCCCCGCGCAACGCGCTGATTTCTGGGTGCTATCCCTTAGATAAACATTACAAAAAATCTCCTGCCATGATCCAGCTCACGCAAATTAAAAAACAAGCCAAACTCGCATGAGTGATGACGCTATTTTCGCCGGTTCGATTTGGTCTGCCACTGCGCCTGCCGCACCCGACACCACCCAGCTCAAAGGTGATCTGCAGTGTGACGTAGTGGTGATTGGTGCAGGCTTTACGGGACTATCTTGCGCACTGCATTTAGCACAAGCGGGCGTGAAGGTAATTGTGCTTGAAGCCAACGTGATTGGTCATGGCGCTTCGGGACGCAACAACGGTCAAGTGATCCCCACGTTTTCGCGCGTTGAACCCGATGCTGTGCCGCGTATGATTTCTGCCGAGGCCGGTGGCGCACGTGCAGGAGAAGCCCTCGTAAAATTGGTCGCAGATTCTGCACGCTTTACTTTTGATCTCATTCGCAAACATCAGATCGATTGCGAGGCGGTACAAAATGGTTGGGTGCAACCTGCACATTCACCCGGTCGTATGCCTTTACTCGAAAAACGTGTACGCGCTTGGTCGCGCTATGGTGCTCCCGCCGAAATGCTCGATGCGCGGGGTGTGCAAACAGTGACAGGTTCTTCATTTTGGTTTGGTGGCTGGGAAAACGCGACCGGCGGAAAACTCAACCCCTTGGCGTATGCGCGCGGCTTGGCGCGTACCGCCATCCACCTCGGCGCGCAAGTCTTCACCCACAGCCCCGTCTTAGAGGTGACCCGTCAAGGCTTGACGTGGCAAGCGAACACCCGCAATGGCGCGGTCCGTGCCTCACGTGTCGTTTTGGCCACGCACGCGTACACCGATCGATTCACAGACGCATTATGGCCACGCTTGATGCAATCGGTGATTCCGGTACGTAGCTATCAAATGGCCACGCAAGTTTATTCTGACGACGTACGCGCGCAGGTGTTACCTGAAGATCACGCGTGTTCGGACACACAAGGCGATCTCCATTTTTTTCGTTGGGATAACCACAATCGCTTAGTGACGGGCGGTGGCTTAGCGATTCCTTTGGGATGGCGCACACGGATCACTGAACGTATCGCCGAGCGCGTACAAAAAGTTTTTCCGCAATTAGGTCGACCGCAGTTTTCACACGTCTGGCATGGCAATGTTGGCGTCACGCCAGATCGACTGCCGCATTGTCACGAACCCGCGCCGGGTGTGTTTGCTTTTGTTGGATGCAATGGACGAGGCGTAGCATTGTCAGGGGCAATCGGACAAGAACTCGCGCGCGCATGCACCGGCACCCCGATCACAGATTTAGCGGTTCCCTTTACTCCCTTAACACCCATTTTTGGTCATGCGATTGGTCGGCGTGTTGCCTCGTTAGCACTGCTCACCTACCGTCGACGCGATGCACGCGAACCCGTCTCTCCATAACGCCAATTTATTTTCTAAGGAATCTTAATGCGCTTTTTTATCCTGTTGATGTGTTGCGTAACCAGCCTCCAGCAAGCCTTCGCGCAAAGTTGGCCAACGCGACCGATCAAAATTTTAGTGCCCTACACTGCAGGGGGCTCGTCTGATTACACCGCGCGTACACTCGCAGATCGACTGGGTCCGTTACTTGGTACGCAAGTGGTGGTTGAAAATCGCCCGGGTGGCAATACCGTCATCGCAACGGAAGCGGCAGTCAAAAGCCCTGCCGATGGTTACACCTTACTCCTCGTTGGAATGACCACCTACGCTGCATTGCCTTATCTCACCAAAAAACTACCGTACGACTCAATCAAAGATCTGACGCCGATCAACAACGCCATCGTTTCACCATTGGTGTTGTCAGTGCATCCAGCATTGCCCGTCAAAAACGTGCAAGAGCTCATCGCCTACGCAAAAGCCAATCCAGGTAAAGTCAACTACGGCTCTGCGGGTGTGGGTAACACGTTGCATTTAGCTGGCGAATTATTCAAAGCACGTACTGGTGTCGATATCGTGCATGTACCTTACAAAGGGGCTTCGCAAGCGATCACCGATTTACTCTCGGGCAATATTCAAATGATGATAGATTTGGTGCAAACCCCACTGTCCAATATCCAAGCAGGCAAATTGCGTGCACTGGGCACCACTTGGGATAAGCGGGTAAGCCTGCTACCCAATGTGCCCACGCTACAAGAACAAGGCGTGCCCTACACCTTTGGTGCCATGATTGGTTTAATGGGACCAGCAGGACTACCGCGCGAAGTGGTGACACGTTTACATGGCGCGATCGGCCAAGTCATGACACAAGCCGAAGTGCGCGAAGCGTTTGCTAAACAAGCCATGGAACCAGCCACGTACCCGACACCCGAAGCCTATGGCGCAGCGTTTCGTGCCGAGCTCGATAACATGGGCAAGTTAATTCGTGCCGCAGGTATTCAGCCAGAGTGAATCGCCACCACACCTTGAAACATCGTCACTAAAGGATGCGTCCTATGTTTCGTCGAATCACACAATTATTCTTCATCACGCTTTTGAGCGTCAGCACACAAAGTCAAGCGCAAGATTATCCTTCGCGAAATATCACTATCATCGTGCCGTTTTCAGCTGGCAGCGCGAGTGATGTGATGACACGTATCGTGGCGGAAAAAATGTTTGTTACCGGTGGGGCGCGACGCATCGTCATTGAAAATCGTCCAGCGGCTGGCGGAAACGTTGGCACAGGCGCAGTGGCAAAAGCCGACCCCGATGGCTATACCTTACTGGCGAGCGCCTCGGGGCCATTAGCGGCCAACAAAGCGCTGTATCCAAAACTTGGCTACGACCCAGAAACCGATTTCGCGCCCATTGCATTATTCGCTAGCCTACCGAACATCATTGTGGTCAGTGCAAAAACACCACTGACGACATTGGCTGAGATGATCGAGTACATTAAAAAGACACCCAAGGTGCCGTATAGCTCAGTGGGCAATGGTAGCTCGCAACATTTGGCCGGTGCTTACTTCGAGCAATTAGTTGGCGTGCAGATGAATCACATTCCTTATCGCATCACCTCACAACTACAAGCCGATCTCGTCTCTGTCTCTTATACACATCTCCGAGCCCACGAG
>CAWUMP010000275.1:0-3184 GCA_963923385.1 uncultured bacterium
CGAGATCTACACAAGAAGTATCGTCGGCAGCGTCAGATGTGTATAAGAGACAGGTGTAGCGGAGCTCTTTTGGCCCATCTGCGTGGCCAACGCGGTTTGTAAATCAAATAGCAAACGATCTTCACGCCGACCAGCGAGGTAATGCAAACGCGCACGCAGTTCTATCAGCAGCGTCTCGTGTTGGCGTAGCGCCGTGGCCTCTGAGCGACTGATTAATGCGTGTTTAATCCATGCGCGCCAACTGGGTTCAATGCCAGCGGCTTGCGCGATCCAACGCATCGTGTGTAGGTCACGTAATCCGCCAGGGGCTTCTTTTAAATTAGCTTCAAGGGCATAGGGTGTTTCTTGATGTTTGGCGTGACGCTGATCTTGCTCTAGGCGCTTGGCGGCGCAAAAGGCGGCAGGATCCCGATTGCTTTGAACAATTTTGCGTAAACGCTCGTATAGGCTACGCAAACCGCACAGATAGCGCGTTTCCATGAGGGTGGTTTGCACCGTGATGTCACGTTCGGCTTCTGACATGCACGTGGCAATATCGCGCACGCTGTGTCCGACATCGAGCCCAACATCCCAAAGCAATCCGATGAAGCGCTCAATCGCGAGTGTGATGGCTTCAGCCGGTTGTGGTGCATGAAGGACCAGTACATCTACATCTGACGCGGGAAATAACTCGCCGCGGCCATAACCACCTACCGCAATCAGTGTGACACCGCGCGGCATTTGCAGGAGCGACCAAAGGTCGCACAGCACTTGATCGACCAATTGTGCGTGCGTGCGCAACAGTCGATGTGTGTCTCCCGACGTTAAAAACTGCGCACGAATTGCCGCGCGATCGTTGATGAGTCGTTGACGAATGTCAGCGACGGTCTGAGTGGCTGACGTCATTGCCGCTGTTGCGGCCACGCTCAGGCCTGCGCAGGACGTTCGGGGCAACCCGCGGAGGTGGTGAGCACCTCGACGCCACTGTCGGTCACAAGCACGGTGTGTTCCCACTGTGCGGACAAACTATGGTCTTTGGTCACAATCGTCCAGCCATCAGCCAGTTCGCGTATCGCTGCTCGCCCAGCATTGATCATCGGCTCGATGGTAAAGGTCATTCCAGGCTCAAGCACCATGCCAGTCCCGGGGCGACCGTAATGCAAGATTTGAGGATCTTCATGAAATTTGCGACCAATGCCATGGCCACAAAATTCGCGCACCACGGCATAGCCTTGCGATTCGGCGTACTGCTGAATCGCAGCGCCAATATCACCGAGTTTTGCGCCGGGCTTGACCTGATCGATGCCTAACCACATGCAGCGATAGGTGGTTTCGCACAGCCGTTTCGCTTGAATTGAGGGCTCTCCAACGTAAAACATCCGACTGGAATCGCCATGAAAACCGTCTTTGATGACGGTGACATCGATATTGATGACGTCCCCCGCACGTAATACCCGATCGCCGGGTATACCGTGACACACCTGATGATTGACCGAGGTGCAAATCGATTTGGGGTAGGGCTTGTATCCCGGTGGAGCATAGTTCAAGGGGGCGGGAATCGTCCCTTGCACCTCAACCATGTAGCGGTGGCAGATCGCATCGAGCTCGCCGGTGGTGATGCCAGCGGCGACTTGGGGGGCGATATGATCGAGCACCTCGGATGCGAGTCGGCCCGCAAGGCGCATGCACACAATGTCTTCGGCCGATTTGATTGAGACGCCCATGGGCTAGATTTGGCCCTGACGGGCAGACGATAGAACCGGCGAGGATACGGCAAAACGACCTGGAGCAGCAAACCCCCCCAGGCCGGATGCCCAGACAAGAAGCTTCGCTACTGGGCTTGGACTGGCTCGAAACGTCAGAAAATCCGGCGCGTTATGCTAAAATCGAAGGCTACTTAGGTGGTTTGCGTTGTTTGGTTTTGACTGAGTCTTTCCTCACCACGTTTGCCGCCTTAGTAGAAGCGTGGATCGATGCCTATGTGGATCCATCAACTTTGTTAGTTTCTTTAGCATTTAGTAAATTCCTGCCCGTCGAGTTAGGGTGCCCCAGATTGGCTGGGGTTCGTCTCGTTTGGGCGGCAGACTCAACCCTAACAGGAGAAGTACATGTCAGTCACGATGCGTCAGATGCTTGAGGCGGGCGTTCATTTCGGTCACCAGACCCGTTATTGGAACCCCAAGATGGCCCCGTACATTTTTGGTCATCGCAATAAAATCCATATCATCAATCTTGAGAAAACGCTCGAGATGTACAACAGCGCCATGAAATTCGTGCGTACGCTGTCCGCCGGTCGCGGCAACGTTCTGTTTGTCGGTACCAAACGTCAAGCGCGCGAAATTGTGCGTGAAGAAGCCATGCGCTGCGGCGCTGCGTTTGTTGACCATCGCTGGTTGGGTGGCATGCTCACCAACTTTAAAACGGTGAAAGCTTCGATCAAGCGTTTAAAAGACATGGAACAAATGGCCGCTGACGGCAGTTTTGATCGCATGGCCAAGCGCGAAGCATTGGGTTTGCAGCGCGACCTCGAGAAGTTGCAGCGTAGTTTGGGCGGCATCAAAGACCTCGGTGGTTTGCCAGATGCGATTTTTATTGTTGATGTGGGTTACCACAAAGGTGCGGTCACCGAAGCAGCGAAGTTAGGTATTCCAGTGGTGGCTGTGGTGGATACCAACCATACGCCAGAGGGCATCGATTACATCATCCCGGGTAACGACGACTCCAGCCGTGCAATCCGTTTGTATGCACGCGGTGTGGCGGATGCCATTCTCGAAGGACGTTCACAGTCCATGGAAGAAGTGGTTGCTGCAACGCGTGGCGAAGAAGAGTTTGTCGAGCTCGACGAGGCTGAATAACCACATTGTGCGCGCGCGTCCGGTGTGGACGCGCTATTTCGATTAATCATTGGAGTGAAGTGATGGCTGAAATTACCGCTGGGATGGTCAAAGAGCTGCGTGAAATGACCAGCCTAGGCATGATGGAATGCAAAAAAGCACTTGAAGAAGCTGGCGGCGATTTACGTAAGGCTGAAGAGTTGCTGCGCATCAAAAGCGGTGCAAAGGCAAGCAAAGCCGCTGCACGCGTTGCCGCTGAAGGTGTGATTGGTTGTTACGTTTCTGCAGATGGCAAGCAAGGTGCCTTAATCGAAGTGAACTGCGAAACCGATTTCGTTGCAAAGAACGAAGAGTTCTTGGCCTTCGCAAAA
>CAWUMP010000276.1:0-3181 GCA_963923385.1 uncultured bacterium
ATCCTCTCTGGTCTCGTGGGCTCGGAGATGTGTATAAGAGACAGGTATTACAGCTCTACACCACCCCTGAAAAATTATCCGAACATCTACCAACGCTGCGCTTACTCACCCGCGCGACACAAGACATCCAAGCCACTGCACAACGGCTCTTGCCCTCAATACAAAACGCAATGGGTAACCAGATTCAGGTGGCCATCATCGATTGCGCTAGCCAAATTGGTAGCGGTGCACTACCCGTAGATATCTTACCCAGCGCAGGGATTGCGCTTACCCCCCAAGCGACAAAACGCGGACAAGGTCTGAATCAATTGGCGTTGGCGTGGCGTCAATTACCACGTCCTGTCATTGGTCGTATTCATGCTGGAGCATTGGTGTTTGATTTACGCTGTTTAGAGCCAGCACACGAGCAAGCGTTTGTTGCACAACTTGCTCAATTTAAGCTCGCGCCTTCTATCGCATGATTGTCGCAACCGCCGGACATATTGATCACGGTAAAACCACACTCATTCGTGCACTCACGGGCGTCGATACCGATCGGTTACCCGAAGAAAAAAAACGCGGCATCTCGATTGATTTAGGATTTGCTTACTGGCCTGTTCCTGAACAAGCGCTCACCATTGGCTTTGTTGATGTCCCCGGCCATGAGCGCTTCGTGCGCAATATGGTGGCCGGCATCTGTGGCATTGACTGTGCGTTGTTTGTCGTGGCCGCTGACGATGGGCTTATGCCACAAAGCATTGAGCATCTGCAGATTCTCAAGTTAATGGGCGTGCAACACGGCGTGGCAGTGATCACCAAATGCGACCGTGTTGACGCCGCGCAGATTGAACACCTCGCTACGACTATTCGACAGACGCTTGCACACACCCCATTGGCACAAATACCGATCCTGGCAATCTCTGCACAAACCGGATTCGGGATGCCCGCGCTACGCGAGCATTTAATTCATGCAGCCAAGCATATCCAACGACTTGGTGACCCGAGCCAACAACACGCACGCTTTGCCATTGATCGCGTCTTCACACGCAGTGGTTCCGGCACCATCGCCACAGGGACCGTATTTGCTGGGGCCATCCAAGTTGGCGATAAGCTCTTACTCAGCCCAGCTGGCTTGGACGTGCGCGTACGTGGATTACAAAAAAATGCCCAAAGCACTCAGCGCGCCGAACGCGGAGAACGCTGTGCCATCAATTTATCTGGCGTGAGTCATACCCAGTTACAACGTGGGGATTGGATCGTGCACCCTGATTTACATGCACCAACGCAACGGATCGATGTCCAGGTCGAGGTTCTTGCCACTGAAACACAGTCGCTTAGTCATTGGACCCCCGTACACATTCACCATGGTGCACAACATCTGAGTGGTCGCATTGCCATGCGCCGAGGTGGACGCATTGCCCCAGGCCAGCGTGGCATGGCGCAGTTGCTTCTGCACGCTCCAGCAGCCGCCTTACACGGTGATCGATTTATTTTGCGCGACCAATCTGCACAACGCACCATCGGTGGCGGATCTATCTTAGATCCGGCCGTCGCAGCGCGTCCCGCCCATCGACATCTGCGCGAGCAACAACGTCAAGCACTGCGCGTAAGCGACGTCAGCACCGCTTTTGCAGCACTATTGCAATGCAGCCCGGATGGGATCGATCACGCATGGTTTGCACGTATTTTTAATTTAAATTCTGCAGCGATGGATCGGTTGTTATCACAACACGCAGTACGCTGCCTGGGCAAAGCACCAATCAAGATTTTTTCAGCAGCGAAAATTGCAGAAATTCAGACCAATTTGCTGCGCGTACTTGGGGACTTTCATCAGCAACACCCCCGCGCTTCTGGTGAGGAAATTGCAACGCTGCATGCCGCGCTTGCCCCAGAGATCAGCGCAACCAGTTTTTTAGATGTACTGCAAATGCAACTCACCGCAGGCGACATTCAACACCATGGCAGCCAAATCAAACTGTCGACGCATCGCAGTACCGACAATACTGCTGATGAAAAACTATGGGCCCGCATACAAGCACCGCTGCAAGCGGCTGGCTTGAATGGACTCACCATCACTGAACTGGCGGCCAGCGCCCGAATCAAACAACAACTCTTAACCGACTTCTTACACCGTAAAACTAAAACCGGTGCGCTCATTCGCGTGACTGAGGAGCGGTTTTATTTGCGTGCCACCATGGCCGAGTTCATCGCCATCGTACAAACGACGGCCCAGCACACCGCCGAAGGTAAATTTATTGCGGCGCAAGTACGAGATCGTACCGACATTGGACGTACGCGCGTCATTCAAATCTTAGAGTGCTTTGACCGTTTAGGACTCACGCGACGCCAAGGTGATTTGCGTACGCTACGTTCAAACGCAGCAACCATTCTTGATCTCAGCAACAATGCGCCGCAAACACACTAACGGACAACATCATTGCCTACACAGGAGAAACACATGTCTACTCAACCCGAGGTTGTTGTGATCGGTGCTGGCATCACAGGCTTACATGCCACACAGCATGCCCTCAGCCTAGGATTACGCGTCACACAACTTGAAGCGTTGATTTATGGCGGCCTCATCACGAATGTCAATGCGCTCGATGGTGAACTCAGCGGTGCAGGCGTTGAATTGGCCGCCGGACTCATGCAAAAGAATCGACACGCAGGCGCAACGTTTGCATCTCAAGCAGCGACCAAGATTCAGGCCACTACAAACGGTTGGCGCGTCAGCACAGACGATGGAAAATCAATCGATAGCCCATGTGTCATTATCGCCTCCGGTGCCCGTTTAAAGCGGCTCGACATTCCCGGTGAAGCTGAATTTGAAGAAAACGGGGTTTCCCATTGCGCAGATTGTGATGGGCCGTTTTACAAAGGTCAGGATGTGGTGGTGGTTGGCGGTGGAGATGCCGCAGTACAAGAAGCTACAGTGCTGGCTGAGTTTGCACACACAGTGCATCTCGTTCATCGTGGCGGCCAACTACGCGCAAAGGCCCATCTCATTGCGCAATTAAATACGCACAGTAATGTGCAAATTCATTTTCATCAGCACATCCAAGCAATTAACGGTTCGGCGAGTGTCGAGTCGGTACGCATCAAAGATCAGCATAGCGGTCAAGAAAGCAGCCTCGCTTGCACTGGGGTATTTCCTTATATCCTGTCTCTTATACACATCTCCGAGCCCACGAGACCAGAGAGG
>CAWUMP010000277.1:0-3147 GCA_963923385.1 uncultured bacterium
AACAGTTGGCGTTGTTATCCACAGCAACCCTGCAAGCGCCGCTCGATGTGTATTTGAAAATCAATACGGGCATGCATCGGTTGGGCTTTTCGGTGGATGCCGTCCCTGAAGTTTGGCGTTCGCTGTGCGGAATCAAACAAGTACGGCACATAACGTTGATGACGCACTTTGCTAACGCAGATGGTGATCAAGCACCTAGCGTCACAACGCAACTGCAGCGCTTTGAGCACGCAACGCAAGGCCTACAAACCGCAGCAGGGCAGCATGTCATGCGTAGTCTTGCCAATTCGGCGGCCTTGGTGCGTTTTGCGCAAACGCAGGCCGATTGGGTACGCCCTGGCATTTTGTTATACGGCTGCTCGCCGTTTGCGTTTGCACAGACCGATCAACGCGCAGAGGTGTTGGGTCTGCAACCAGCGATGACCCTCCAGTCGAGGCTGATTGCAGTGCAGTCCTTGGCCAAAGGACAATCCGTAGGCTATGGCGCGAGTTTCACGGCGCCACACCCGATGCGTATTGGGATTGTGGCGTGTGGTTATGCCGATGGTTATCCTCGACACGCGCCGACCGGTACCCCTGTGCTGGTTCAACAAATGCGGACGCATCTGGTGGGTCGTGTGTCGATGGACATGCTAGCGATCGATCTTACAAACATACCGAATGCTGGCGTTGCTGCACCGGTGACGTTGTGGGGTGTAGGCTTGAGTGCAGACGAGGTGGCAAGTCATGCCGGCACCATTGCCTATGAAATGTTGTGTGCATTGGCGCCACGCGTGCCCGTGCAAGTAATGTGAGCATGCGGTTATATCGGATGCTTCAGACATCCTCGCTCGTCGTAAACAAAAGGAATCATTGAATGGCACGCGCTGGTGGAGCAAAAACAAACTATGTGTGTAGCGCGTGTGGTGCCAGTTCGTTACAGTGGTTTGGCCGATGCGCTGCTTGCGGGGCGTTTGATACTTTGCAAGAAACGCTAGCTGAGAAAAAATCTGCACATCGATTTGCACCACTCGCTGGAGGCAGTGTTGCCGTCACACCGATTCCTCTTGCACAAGTACAAACACGTGAAGTCGAGCGCAGCAGTACTGGTGTAAGTGAGTTTGATCGGGTGCTCGGCGGTGGTTTGGTGGCCGGGCAAGTGGTGCTGATTGGTGGTGATCCCGGTATTGGCAAGTCGACCTTGTTGTTACAAGCCTTGGCTGAAATGGGCGCAACGCAACAAACCTTGTATGTGTCTGGCGAAGAATCTGCCGAACAAGTGGCTTTGCGTGCGCAACGCTTATCGTTAGATGCCGGTGCCGTGCAGTTATTGGCTGAAATTCAACTCGAACGTATTAGTGCTGCGCTAGAGCAACACCGACCGGAAGTGGCGGTGATTGATTCAATTCAAACGCTGTATTCAGAAGCGCTGACCTCGGCGCCAGGATCGGTGGCACAAGTGCGCGAGTGCGCAGCGCAATTAACGCGGCATGCCAAGGCTTCGGGCATTGCGTTGATCATTATTGGCCACGTGACCAAAGATGGTGCGATTGCTGGTCCGCGCGTCCTCGAACATATTGTGGATACGGTGTTGTACTTTGAGGGGGATCCGCATTCGAGTTTTCGTTTAGTACGTGCGATTAAAAATCGCTTTGGTGCGGTCAATGAGCTGGGTGTGTTTGCCATGACGGAAAAAGGCTTGCGTGGTGTGTCGAATCCATCAGCTTTATTTTTGTCGCATCACGCGCAAGATGTGGCGGGGAGTTGTGTCTTGGCGACGCTCGAAGGAACGCGCCCTTTGTTGGTTGAAATTCAAGCGTTGGTTGATTCTGCGCACGCTCCGAATCCGCGTCGATTGTCGGTCGGTCTTGAACAAAATCGTTTGGCGATGTTGTTGGCGGTGTTACATCGGCACGCTGGCATTGCTACGTTTGATGCCGATGTTTTTGTCAACGCGGTCGGCGGTGTGCGTATTCAAGAGCCAGCCGCAGATTTGGCCGTGGTGTTAGCTGCAGTGTCCTCACTCACCAATCGAGCGATTCCAGGCAAAGTGGTGACCTTTGGTGAGATTGGTTTAGCCGGTGAGGTGCGTCCTGCCCCGCGTGGACAAGATCGACTCAAAGAAGCTGCGAAATTAGGCTTTACGCGTGCCATCGTGCCAAAAGCGAACGCACCAAAAAATAATATTCCCGGCTTAGAAGTGATTGCCGTTGCCCGGATTGACGAGGCGGTCGCGAAGTTGCGCGAGCTTTAAGTAGCGTTTGCTTGCGTGTCTTGATTGATTACGGGCGCACCCACGACGCCTTCGCGAATCAAATTATCGATCTCATCTGCACCATATCCCAAGCGCGTTAGTAGGGGATGCGCGTCCGCAGATATGGCGGGCGGCTCATTGCGTTTTTCTAAGCGCTGACCATCGAGCTCTAGCGGTAAGCCGGGCGCACGTAAGTCGTAGCCACGTGGATCATGCAGCGCGATCATGCCGCCTTGATGATTGAGGTGTGGATCATCAAGCAAGTCGATGGGGCGTGAAATGGGCGCGTAAGGTAAGCCAATCGATTCTAATTTTTGCGCTAATTGTTTGCGCGTATACGCCTTAAAAATTTCAGCGATGCGTGGAATTAACCACGCGCGTTCTGCAACCCGTTGTGCGTTGGTGTGTAATTGCCTGTTGCCAGCCAGATCAGTGGCATCAAACGCACGACAAAATACTTGCCATTGTGTATCGGTGACGACGCCGACGAACAATCGTGCATCGTCTTGACCTTCGTCTTTGGTCGCAAAAATATCGTAGACACCCCAGGCAGGTTTTTTGACTGACATGGGCGGTGGCTCGATACCGGTGATGCTCGCTTGTGCCATGTGTTGGCCAACCAAAAATGCGGTGTTTTCAAACAAAGCACTTTTAACCAACTTGCCGCGACCGGTGGTGTCGCGTTCGCGTAACGCTGCAAGGATGCCAATCGCAGCAAACATGCCACCCATGATGTCGTTAACAGACGATCCAACGCGCAATGGGCGATCGGGTAGTCCAGTCATATAGGCAAGTCCCCCCATCATTTGCACGACTTCATCGAGTGCCGGACGGTGTTCATACGGACCCGATAAAAATCCTTTCATCGCGCAATACACCAAGCGAGGATATTGATTGGAGAGCGCTTCCCAGCC
>CAWUMP010000278.1:0-3134 GCA_963923385.1 uncultured bacterium
TCTGACTGAACCACCGCAAGCACGTGCTTTTGCTGACGGACGCATGGTCCGTTGCGTACGTCCCGTTTAAGCGTGGCGTACGATTTTTTGTCGCTGCTGACCTAATCCCTCGATCCCCAAGGTCACCACATCGCCGGGCTGCAACCAGACTGGATTGGGCTTCACACCCATACCCACACCCGGGGGCGTGCCGGTGGTGATGATGTCGCCAGGCAACAAGGTCATGTACTGACTGACATAAGAAACGATGTGTGCGCACGAAAAAATCATGGTGCGCGTGTTTCCACTTTGCATGCGCTTACCGTTCAGGTCTAGCCACATATTTAGATTTTGTGGATCTGTGATTTCATCGGTGGTGACTAGCCACGGGCCAATCGGACCAAAGGTGTCATAGCCCTTGCCCTTATCCCATTGCGATGACTGCATCTGGAACGCGCGCTCCGACACATCGTTCACCACACAATAACCCGCCACGTGATCGAGCGCCTGCGCTTCACTCACATGCTGGGCCTTGGTTCCAATGACAATACCAAGCTCCACTTCCCAATCCAGTTTGGTCGAGTGCGGCGGTTGGATGGTGTCATCATCCGGACCGCAAATACTGCTGGTTGCTTTTAAAAAGACGATGGGCTCGGTTGGAATCGCCATCCCAGCTTCTTTCGCATGGTCCGAGTAGTTCAAGCCGATCGCCACAAACTTGGTGATACCCACATAGGGCACACCCATGCGATGCGATCCAGCGACAACCGGCAGCGTTTCGGGTTTGATCTTGCTAAGCATCGCCAAGCCGCGCGGCGACAACTCATTGGGTCCGATTTGCGGAATGATTTTCGACAAGTCGCGGATTTTTCCGTCGGCATCAATCATGCCGGGTTTTTCAAAACCATCTTTACCGTAGCGACAAAGTTTCATGATGCCTTTCTTGCTGGGTGAGCATGCGTCGAGATCGATACATTATAGCGTTGCCTCTTTGCAGCGATATGCTTGTGCACGGATTGGTTCGCCTCGCGGTTCTAACGTTGCACTGCGACACCTTCGCCCAGGCCCTGTATCCATGAAGGTGATAGGGTAAGTGCCTTGACCGCCTGGATGCACGACGCTTAGATTGCACGCGTGGTGACAAAATGTAGCCAATCAGCATCGCTACACAACAACGATTTCCCTTTTAAGGCTAAGAAAAATGTCTATGAATCCTGGGTTTCAAATTTTTCCTTCTCCGGCACGACCCGCCGCAGAACTTCTGCGTGCGCTGCAAGCACTGCCCACCGCCAACCTGAGCGACAACTTATCGCGTCACTACGGCGCGGGCGCAGCGCTGCGTCCGTTTCATCGTGGCGCAAAGATGCTGGGCATGGCCTTCACCGTAAAAACGCGCTCAGGAGATAACTTGCTCGCACACAAGGCCATCGATATGGCCGCACCGGGCGATGTGATTTTGGTCGATGCGGGTGGTGCGATGGACCACGCCATCATTGGTGAAATCATGACCTCGCACGCAGCTAAACGAGGCATTGCAGGCATGGTGATTGATGGTGCGATTCGCGATGCCGATGCCATCGCAGCGAGTGATTTTCCTGTGTATGCGCGCGGCATCACGCATCGTGGCCCCTACAAAGACGGTCCGGGCGAAATTAACGTACCCATTTCTATTGTCGGTATGGTGGTGCAGCCAGGTGACATTATCGTTGGCGATATCGACGGCATCGTCGCGATCCCGCAAGCCATTGCCAAACAAGTGATTGCCGCAACGCAAGCGCAAAGCGAAAAGGAAAGCCAAATTCTCGCGCAAATTGCTGCGGGGACCATCGACCGTAGTTGGGTTGACCAGTTGCTCCGCGCGCGTGGCTGTCAGTTCTAAATGTTATTAACTCACATTGCGTCAACGCCGCATCGGCGTACTCCGTTGGTCGTGCCGTGTGATGCCGAGCCATCCGTCTCAGCAGACCACGCACCTCTCGGAGTTTATCGATGTCACGCAATGTGTTTTTCTATTTACTGTTTACTTGTTTCCTCTTGAGCGGATCGCCATTGATTGCAGCTAAATCACGCGCACACATCACGGGGGGTTACGGTGCGATTGCGTGGCATCCGCCCAGCGGCAGCTACGGCTATGCTGTCGACCGTGCGAACGCTCGACTAGCCAGCGAGCAAGCGTTAACCCAATGCGCACACACCGCTTGTGAAGTGGTGCTCGACTTACACCACAACTGCGGCGCCCTCGCGACCAATCAGCGCGACCATCACACTGCGACTGGGGCCACCCCCCAAGAAGCACAAACGCGTGCGCTACGTCTGTGCGGCAACCATTGCCGCTTGGTGGTTTGGCCCTGCACCCACTAGAGCCTGCATTGAATTCACGCCAACGCACGCCGCGCTTTTATTGTCCATCGCACGAAGGCGGCGCGCTTCATCCCGCGCGCACCTTACAACTGCGCGAAGATCAAAGTCATCATGCGTTACATGTCCTACGCATCAAATTAGGGGCAACGCTCATTTTGTTTGATGGCCAAGGTGGCGAATACACAGCCCAAGTTTGTGCACTTGGCAAACGCTCAGTCGAAGTTCAGCTCGACGCACATCATCCAATCGAGCGCGAAGCCCTGCGAGCCGTCACGTTACTCCAAGGCATTTCGGCCAGCGATCGCATGGATCTGTGTATACAAAAAGCCGTCGAACTCGGTATCGCTGCGATTCAACCGCTCGATACCGAACGCTCGGTGGTGCGCGTCAAAGGTGAACGTGCACTCGCCAAACGTTTGCACTGGGAACGTGTAGCGATTGCTGCCTGTGAGCAGTGTGGTCGCAATCGCGTGCCGCAGGTGCTGCCGATTATCGACATCGCACAACTGCGCCCAAGTACCGCTTTATCGCTCGAACTGGCGCCTGATGCGTCCGTCTTGTTACGCGAACCAGTGCTTGCCCAACCCGACTTACCGATCGCGCTCGCCGTTGGACCGGAGGCAGGATTTAGCGCGCAAGAATCCGAGCAACTTGGGCGTCTGGGGTTTCAAGCAGTCCGTCTGGGTCCGCGTATCCTACGCACCGAAACTGCAGGCCCCGCCGCACTGGCCGCTATCGCCGCACTGAGCCAAGAGTTTTAATCATTCAGTTGATGCAGTGAATCGGGCTAAAAT
>CAWUMP010000279.1:0-3100 GCA_963923385.1 uncultured bacterium
GACTTGGGATAATAGCCCAAGGCGCGCGTAACCGCGACGGGCCGTAGGGTAAAATGCCTGCCTCCCCCATCGCTCACAAAGACCATCGCTATGTCCGACCTTGCCAGCCTGTCGCGTCTGCAGCCGGCCAGCGCGCAATTGCCCGTGTCTTGGTATTTCGATCCGGCCATCTTTGCGCTCGAGCAAGAACGCCTGTTTGCGGCCAGCGCCAACTACGTTGGGCACAGGCTCATGGTGCCGGCACCCGGTGATTACCGCTCGCTCGAATGGATGGATCATGCCAAGGCCTTGGTGCACAACCCAAGCGGCATTGAATTGCTTTCCAATGTGTGTCGCCACCGGCAAGCGATCATGCTGCAAGGGCAAGGACACACCCAGAATATTGTCTGTCCCTTGCATCGCTGGACCTACGATTTAAGTGGCGAATTACTCGGTGCGCCGCGCTTTGCGCAAAACCCCTGCGTCCGACTCAATCGCAATGCACTCACTGATTGGCATGGCCTGTTGTTTGCCGGACCTCGCGATGTGCATCAAGATCTCGCTGGTTTGCAATTAGCGCCGGAGTTTGATTTTTCTGGTTACCTCCTCGATCGCGTGATGATCGATGATTACCCGATCAATTGGAAAACGTTTATCGAGGTCTACCTCGAGGTCTATCACGTTGATCCATTTCATCCCGGTCTGGGTCACTTCACCGATTGCGATAATTTCCGTCTTGATTACGGCAACGACTGGTCGCTACAAGTAGTTGGGCCCAAGGCTGGACTGAGCACGCCAGGTTCAGCGGTGTATCAGCGTTGGCATGAGCAATGTTTGCGCTATCTCGATGGGCGTCAACCTAAATACGGCGCACTGTGGTTAACTTATTTTCCAGGTCTCATGCTCGAGTGGTACCCCAACGTGTTGGTGGTCTCACGCGTGATTCCCCGTTCACCCACACTCACCACTAACGTGGTGGAGTTTTATTACCCAGAAGAGATCGTGCACTTTGAGCGCGAGTTCATTGAGGCCGAACAAGCAGCTTATAAAGAAACCGCGATTGAAGACGGTGAAATCTGCACGCGCATGGATCGCGGTCGTCACGCGCTATACCTCCAAGGGATGAACGAAGTTGGACCGTATCAATCGCCCATGGAAGATGCCATGCTGCATTTTCATGAATGGATCCGTCGCTCATTACACTCACCGGCCTAATTCTCATGACCCATCACACGCTCATTTCGACAGCAACCTTAGCAGAGCACCTGCACGATCCAACCTGGCGTATTTTTGATGTGCGCCATGATTTGATGCAAGCCGATCTGGGGACCAAACAATATGCCGAAGGTCACTTGCCTGGCGCCTGTTTTGTGTCGATCGACATCGATCTTGCGGGTGAAAAAAATGGCCGTAACGGTCGCCACCCTTTGCCTACACCTGAAGCATTTGCCGCCACACTGTCGCGCTTGGGTGTTCGCCACGATCAACAAGTGGTGGCCTATGACGCAAGCGGTGGCATGTACGCGGCACGTTTATGGTGGATGCTCCGTTGGGTCGGTCACACGCGAGTGGCCGTGCTCGATGGCGGGATCAATCAATGGATACGCGAACAACGCATGATCACCACAGACGTGCCCCACGTCTCACCCAGCCAATTTCATGCACAAGTACATGAGTCGCGCGTGGATGCGAATTTTTTAATGGCGCATTTGGGAAAAACAGAAGTCACGGTCATCGATGCGCGCGCCGCCAATCGTTACGCTGGTCAAGATGAAGTGATTGATCCTGTGGGTGGACATATTCCTGGAGCGTTGAATCGGCCATTCCAAGCCAATCTCGATACCAATGGTTGTTTTAAACCGGCGGCTACACTCGCTGCTGAATTTGCGCAGCTATTGGGTAATCGCTCGCCCAAACAAATCGTGCATAGCTGCGGTTCGGGTGTGTCCGCTTGCCATAACTTAATTGCCATGGAAGTGGCTGGTCTGAGCGGCGCGCGTTTGTATCCCGGTTCTTGGAGCGAATGGTGTAGCGACCCAGCGCGTCCCGTGGCCACTGGGGCACAGCCTTAAATCCATCCACGCCACGCTACGCTTTGCTGTGCATCGCGTTCAAACAACACGCTTCACTTGCGCGACACAGAGCCGCTGCGCGTGTTGGGCTACTAGGTGTGTTGTGCTAATGCCCACTGAACGTGCTCACGCACCAATGCCGAAGGATCATCAAGACGTGCATTGAGCGCGGCAATCACTGCCGCGCTCGGTTTTGCGTTACCCAATCCCACCGCGAGGTTGCGTAACCAACGTACGTAACCAATGCGCCGAATCGCTGAGCCTTGCATGCGCGATAAAAACTCGGCCTCGGTCCAGGCAAATAAATCAACCAAGCGCGCTGCATCTAAGCCATGGCGAACCGCAAAGTCTGAAGCGGGGTTAGATTGTGCGAATGCATTCCATGGACAGATCAACTGACAATCATCACAACCGTACACGCGATTACCAATCAGCGGACGAAATTCAAGTGGAATACTGCCCTTGAGCTCAATCGTCAGATACGAAATGCAACGCCGCGCATCAAGTTGATAGGGTGCTCGAATCGCCTGAGTCGGGCACACCGCCATACAGCGTGTACACGTGCCGCAATGTGCTTGCGTCGGTGTGTCGACAGGTAACGGAATGTCGACATAGATTTCGCCTAGAAAAAACCACGAACCCGCATCCCGCGATAACAACAAGGTGTGTTTGCCACGCCAACCCAATCCCGCTTTGCGTGCCAACTCAACCTCCATCACCGGCGCAGAATCCGTAAACACACGATAACCATACGCACCGATCGTTTCCTCAATCCGAGTCGCTAAACGCTGCAACTGACGGCGCAATACGGTGTGGTAATCGCGACCGCGCGCATAACGTGCAATGCAGGCTCTTTCGGAATCAGCGAGCGCGCGAAACCCATCGTCCTCGCGTGCATCCGCTACTTCAGGTAAATAATTCATCCGACAGGCGATCACACGCAACGTACCCGGCACCAGCGCCGCAGGTTGCGTACGGCGTTCACCGTGCCGTGCCATATACTCCATCTCTCCATGCCAACCGCGCGCCAACCAATCTCTGTCTCTTAT
>CAWUMP010000280.1:0-3088 GCA_963923385.1 uncultured bacterium
AGACTTCCCTGTGGGTGATGAAAATGTGCGCCGGTTTTTTGAAGAATCCGGTTATCGCGTTGCGCGGATCATCGGGTTGAAATGCGCCTCACCAGTTTTAATTGCGCATGAATCTGCTCAACGCCTCGAAGAAGTCGCCTTGGCACTGGACGGCGATGATGTAGACGCGGTGGTGCAAGTTGGTACCAATCTCGCATTTGCACGCGTGGCGGCAACCCTCGAAGCCAAACGCAACAAGCCCTTTATTGCCATCAATACCGCGATTTATTGGCGCGCACTACGCGATGCAGGGATTGCCGATGCAGTTCACGGCTGGGGACAGTTGCTCGAAAAATATTGATCCCGTCATTTCCTTCAACGAAGTTATTTTTTGGTTGTCATCACGATGCTCGGAAAAATCGTTAAAGACTTCACCCTGCCTGCCACTGGTGGTACGCCGTTTCGCTTATCTGATTTTCGTGGTAGCACGGTCATCTTGTATTTTTACCCCAAAGACAACACGCCTGGATGCACGCTCGAGGGACAAGATTTTCGTGACCAACACAAAAAATTTGCACGTGCTGGCTGCAATATTTTTGGCGTATCTCGAGACAGCTTGCGCACCCACGAAGGATTTAAAACCAAGCAGGGCTTTCCTTTTGAGCTTCTTGCTGACACCGAAGAGAAAGCCTGTCAGCAATTTGATGTCATCAAAATGAAGAACATGTATGGTAAACAAGTACGTGGTATCGAACGCAGCACCTTCGTGATTAACGCCAAAGGCGTGTTGGTACACGAATGGCGCGGCGTCAAGGTTCCTGGACACGTCGAAGAGGTACTCCACTTTGTCAACACGCTCTAAAGCACTCCCAAAAAAATCACGCGCTGCTTCTTCACGCAGCGTTAAAAAACCACCAACCACCGCGCGCGCAGCCGCACGTCATGTTCAGGGCAAACTGTTTGTGTTGGATACCAACGTGCTCATGCACGATCCGACCAGTTTGTTTCGTTTTCAAGAACACGATATCTACCTGCCCATTGGTACGTTAGAAGAATTAGATAACAACAAAAAGGGACTCTCGGATGTGGCGCGTAACGCCCGTCAAGCGAGTCGATTTTTAGACGAAATCGTCAGCACCGAACCAGGCGACATCACGGCGGGCATTGCGCTCACCAACAAGTCGGGCGATACGCCGATGGGACGACTGTTCTTGCAAACCGAAGCGATCGTTGCCGCGCTCCCGGCTTCCTTGCCCACGGGCAAAATGGACAATCAAATTCTTTCGGTTGTGCATCATTTGCAACGCTGTCATGCAGAGCGCGAAGTCATTCTCGTCTCTAAAGACATCAACATGCGCATTAAAGCGCGTGCATTGGGTTTGGCGGCTGAGGATTACTTTAACGATCAAGTCCTCGAAGACAGCGACCTCCTTTACACCGGCATGCTGCAACTGCCCGACAACTTCTGGCACACGCACGGCAAGGACATGTCGTCTTGGAAAAAAGATGGGCATACGTTTTATCGGGTACGTGGCCCGCTGGTTGGGCAAATGCACGTCAATCAGTTTGTACACGAAATGTCGGGCGATAAACCGCTGTACGCCATGGTGCGTGAGCGCAACGGTAAAGAAGCAGTGCTCCAAACCTTGCGTGACTTTACGCACGCACGTCATACGGTGTGGGGCATCAATGCACGTAACCGAGAACAAAACTTCGCGCTCAATTTGTTGATGGACCCTGACGTTGACTTTGTCACCTTACTTGGACAAGCCGGCACCGGAAAAACCTTGCTCGCACTGGCCGCGGGTTTAACGCAAGTGCTAGATGAAAAACGTTACAGCGAAATTATTGTCACGCGCGTTACCGTACCGATCGGCGAAGACATTGGCTTTTTACCTGGCACCGAGGAAGAAAAAATGACGCCGTGGATGGGCGCCTTTGAAGACAACCTAGATGTGCTCAATGGCAATGACAGCAATACGCCCGGGGGTGAGTGGGGTCGAGCCGCCACGCGCGACCTCGTACGATCACGCATCAAAATTAAGTCACTCAACTTCATGCGCGGCCGTACGTTCTTAAAAAAATTCCTGATCATTGACGAAGCGCAGAATTTAACCCCAAAGCAAATGAAAACGCTGATTACGCGCGCCGGGCCTGGCACCAAAGTGGTGTGTCTGGGCAATATCGCGCAGATCGACACGCCCTATCTCACCGAAGGCTCGTCCGGCCTCACTTATGTTGTCGATCGTTTTAAAGGCTGGATGCACTCTGGCCACATCACGCTCGCGCGCGGTGAGCGATCGCGTCTGGCCGATCAAGCAGCAGAAGTATTGTAAATTTAGCGGCTTTCTCCACACTCATGAGGATCGTCATGCGCCACCCCCGTTACGCCCTAGCTGTTTCCTTACTCGCCCTGTTGGTGAGCTTTCATAGTCATGCACAAGCACCCAAAGAATATCAACCGCAAATCGGCCAACAAGGCAAAGACGTCATTTGGGTCCCTACCCCCGATGAAATTGTCGAGCGTATGCTGACGATGGCGCAGGTCAAACCCACTGACTACGTCGTCGATCTTGGCGCGGGTGACGGAAAAATAGCCATCATGGCGGCCAAAAAATTCGGTGCCAAAAGTTTGGGCATCGAATACAACCCTGACATGGCGCGCCACGCTCAATCGAACGCCGTCAAAGCGGGTGTGACGGATAAAGCGCAAATTCAACAAGGTGACATCTTCGCCACTGATTTCACCTCGGCGACCGTGGTCACCATGTACCTTTTGCCCACCTTAAACCTCAAGTTGCGTCCCACGCTATTGGCCATGCGTCCAGGTACACGCGTGGTGTCGCACTCCTTCACCATGGAAGACTGGCAACCCGACGAAACCTCTACGTTTGATGGTCGTCGCGCCTATTTTTGGGTGGTTCCTGCACAAGTGCAAGGCGCTTGGATTGTCAAAGCGGGCAACGAGAGTTTTGAACTCACACTAGAGCAACGTTTTCAAAAACTTGATGGCTCGATGCGCATGAACGCGATGCAAGCCGGTTTACGTGACGCCACGCTACACGGTGCAAGTATCGCCTTTAGTTTTGTTGATGAAAAAGGTGTGATG
>CAWUMP010000281.1:0-3063 GCA_963923385.1 uncultured bacterium
ACCAACGACCCCCACCATGTCAAGGTGATGCTCTAACCAGCTGAGCTACGCGCCTGTTGATCTGTGTATTTTACCCTACTCTCGGGCTGTGCCCAAATCGACTGTCATGCGCGCGCAATCAAAACGATGCAGACTCTGGTCCAACTATATTCACTCGACCCTTTAGAAAAGCCAGCAAAATGGACCTGATCCTGTGGCGTCATGCCGACGCCGAAGATGGCCTGCCCGATCTGTCTCGGCGTTTAACACCGCGCGGAATCAAACAAGCCGAACGTATGGCCGCGTGGCTTTTACAGCGCTTACCCGGAAAATTTCATGTGATTGTGAGCCCCGCAGAGCGCACCAAACAAACCGCCGCCGCACTGGGCGTCAGCACCAAAACGCGACGCGAACTCGCGCCTGGGGCCAGTGTGGCGCAAATTTTGAATGCCGCCGAATGGCCCGATCGCAAGGGCCCAGTGGTCGTGGTCGGCCATCAACCCGACCTAGGACGCGTCGCCGCGTTTTTACTTTCATCTCAAGAAGAAGACTGGACGCTTAAAAAAGGCGGCTTGTGGTGGCTCACCAATCGCGTGCGCAATGCCGAAGCACAAGTCGTTTTACGTGCAGCGATGTCGCCAGAATTGCTCTAACAATCCACGCAGCAGCGTTAAGCCAAGGTTGAACTCACCGGCGCAAATTGCGATTGCGCGCGTTCAGTCAACGGCACCAACGCAAATCGCAATCCCACCGCAGACCACGCTTGCGTTTCAGCGTTCAGTGCAAATGCACTTAAGGGATTTTCATCTAACCATTCGCGTGGAACCGCCAAGGTATAACCGGCATCGTCTTCGCGCACGCCCATTGGCGGAACCGCGACCTCAGTCCGATTTCGATGTAACAAACTCGCTAAACGCAACGCAAACACCAAGCGCCAATCATCGGGCTCAAAACCAGTGTCTTGTACTTTAGACAGCTTGCCTCGGTGCGCTAACACAATGCGTGCTAATCGCTGTTGCTCCATGCGCGAAAATCCTGGCATATCGGCGTGTTGCAAAATGTATGCGGAATGTTTGTGGTGCTGCGCATGTGCAATCGACAAGCCAATCTCGCTCACCCGCGCAGCCCAATCGAGTAACTGCCGCGCAGGATGGTTCTCGGAGTCGCTGTCATCGACGGACACAATCAACGCATCGTACAAACGCAACGCCAATTGGCGAACGCGCTCAGATTGCGCCAGATCCACGCGATAGCGACGCGCAAATTGCACAATCGTTGCACTGCGCATATCACGATGCTGCACACGACCCAATAAGTCATACAACACACCATGACGAAGTGCGCCGTCAGACAGCTGCATATGCTCAATGCCCAGCGCATCAAAAACCGACAACATGATGGCGAGACCTCCCGCCAACACAGGCGCGCGGTTATTACGTAAGCCCGGCAACGTGGCCGGGTCGATGGTCTGCAACTTAATGAGCAAACTTTTCAGTCGTTCTAAACCATCGCGTGTGATGCCATCACTACAAAACCCATGCGCTTGCAAAATGTCTTCGAGCGCGCGTGCTGAGCCTGAAGAACCAATCGCCTGTTGCCAACCCAGTCGACGATACGATTGAGCAATCGAAGCCAACTCTTGTTGCGCGGCAAGTTGCGCCGCCTTAAATCGCGCTTTGTCGACTTGCTGATCGGGGAAGTATTTCAAGCTATAACTCACACATCCCATGTACAAACTTTCGGTGAGCGCAGGCTCTAAGCCCGTACCGATAATGCATTCAGTCGATCCACCACCAATATCCACCACCAAACGTTGATCATTGGGGGCAGGTAAGGCATGCGCCACACCCAAATAAATGAGGCGCGCTTCTTCGCGACCGGCAATCACTTCAATCGGAAAGCCTAGACGCGCACGCGCTTCTTTTAAAAAGGCGGCGCCATTCTTGGCAACACGTAAGGTATTGGTGCCCACAGCACGCACTGTTTCCGGCGCAAACCCTCGCAAACGCTCACCGAATCGTGACAGCGCATCCAAGGCACGCACTTGAGTGGCGCGATCAATACGTTTATCGCTCGTCAGTCCGCCCCCTAAACGCACCACCTCACGCAACGAATCAAGCGGATAAATATGGCCGTCATCGACGCGCCCCACCGCGAGGTGAAAGCTATTCGAACCCAAATCGACTGCAGCAAGAATGGTGGAACGCGCCATAGAGGGTGGCAAGTTAGCACTGCTGAGGATGCCAAGCAATGCTTATTCTGCGTGCGGTCCGTCCGAAGTAAAAGCACCTAGCAATTGATGGCGCACATCCGCACCAAGCACCGCATAAATGAGGTGCTCAGCAATATTTTTGACGTGATCGCCGACACGTTCGAGTGCTTTGGCAATAAACATGAGATCTAACGCCGCACTAATGGTGCGTGGATCTTCCATCATCAAGGTCATCAGCTGGCGAATCACACCCTCCAGCAGCAAATCCACCTCAGCATCGCGCGCAATAATTTCAGACATCCGCTGCGGATCCATGGCATCAATGCCCGACAGCACATCGCGCAGCATATCCACCACCAACTTAGTCATCCGTCGCACTTCAACGTAACGCGGCAAGGTCGGCCGACCTTCTTGGTACAGCTTGCGGGCAAACAAAGCAATCTTCTTACCTTCGTCACCGATACGCTCTAAATCGGTGGTCGACTTGGTGAGCATAATCACCATGCGTAAATCGGTGGCCGCGGGTTGACGTTTGGCAATAATCTGAGCGCACAGCTCGTCAATCTGCAGTTCAAGTGCATTGATGTCTTTTTCCGACTGCAGAATCTCATCCATCAGCTGCACCGAGCCGCTACCCAAAGCCTCGACGGCATCAACCACTTGGCGTTCTGCACGCACGCCAATTTCGAGCACCAAGGCGCGTGCCTGCTCGAGAAGCAAGTCATATTCAGACGAGGTGTGCGGCGGTTGGGGAGTCATGACTGAGCGAATCTCAGGGGTAAAACTAAAAAACGTCCTGCATCTTACGACCCAAATGATGACAAGCGCATGACAGCGCAATGACTTATTTCTTTCATATAGATAAGCTAACC
>CAWUMP010000282.1:0-3058 GCA_963923385.1 uncultured bacterium
CGTGAGCTCGGAGATGTGTATAAGAGACAGCCTTCTTGGTAGGCGCGTGCGAGCAAATGAAAGTACGCAATGTGCACCAGCGCCGATGCCACAATCCACGGCCATGCCGCTTGCGCGGGCAAGGGCAGCCAAAACACCGCAACGATGGCCAACAGGCCGCGCATCAAATTAGTGGCGACGGTATCCAGTTGTGGGTTGCGCGATGCCTTCAGCAACACATTCCAACTGGCGTGCAAGATGGCCGAGGCCAGTACCGCCGACATCACCCAAGGTGAAATTTCCATCACGTGAGTGTAGCGTCTCGCGCGACAATAGCGGCATGCGCACCGTGCATCGCCAGCCCCGTCATCCCTCACTTCGCGGCATCCTACTCATGGTGCTTGCCTTGGGTGCGTTTGCCATGATGGACACCATCGCAAAATATTTATCGCGTTGGTATCCGGTGCCCTCGATTGTTTGGGCACGCTACGCTTGTAATTTAGCGGTGCTTTGCGTGTATCTGCTGTTGACGCGCCGGTTTCATGTTTGGCGTACGCAACGCCCAACATTACAAATTGCGCGCGGCGCGTTGTTGGCTGGTGCCACCACCATGTACTTCACTTCGTTGTCCGTGATGCCGCTGACCGAAGCAGCGAGCATTGGCTTTGTGTTGCCCTTGTTTGTCGCTGCCTTGGCTGTTCCACTGCTCAAGGAATATCTTGATATGCCACGGCTGCTCGCCATTCTGGCCGGCTTAGGGGGCGCGTTGATTATTGTGCGGCCCGGTAGTGGTGTGTTTACTTGGTACGCCATTTTGCCGGTGGGTATGGCGCTCTGTAATGCGTTGTATCAAATCCTAACGCGTATGTTATCGGGCGTAGATGGATCGTTTACTTCGTTGTTTTATGGCTCGTTGGTTGGTGCGCTCTTACTTTCATGCGCAGCGCCATGGTTTTGGGCGCCGCCAGAAAATCTTTGGCATGGCGGCTTGTTATTGGTGATGGGTATTTTGGCGACGCTCGGGCATTTGGCCTTGATTCGCGCTTATGAGAGTGCCACCGCGACACTGCTTGCGCCGTTTGTGTATTCGCAACTGGTGTGGGTGATGATGTTGGGTTGGGTGGTGTTTGGTGACTTTCCGGATGGATGGTCACTTCTCGGCATGGGGATCATCGTTGCCTCTGGCTTATACACCGCTAACCGGCAACGCCTCACCGCGCGACGCAGCGAGATCCGAGCGATCCATCGCAGCGCTTGATCTGCGCCGCGATGGATTGATTACATGCGCTCGAAAATGGCGGCAATCCCTTGGCCACCCCCAATGCACATCGTCACGAGCGCGTAGCGTTTTTGTATGCGTTGTAATTCGTATAACGCTTTCACGGTCAGCACTGCGCCTGTGGCACCAATCGGATGACCTAAGGCCACCGCGCCACCATTGGGATTCACCTTCGCTGGATCGAATTCCAAATCGCGTGTCACCGCCATGGCTTGCACCGCAAACGCTTCATTGGACTCGACCACGTCCATCTCTGCAGGCTTGAGGCCGGCTTTACGAAAGACTTCGCGCACCGCAGGAATCGGACCCAGCCCCATCACTTCGGGTTGCACACCAGCGTGGGCATAGGCCACCAATCGTGCCATCGTTTGCACGCCGGCTTGACGCGCTGCGGTTGCCTCCATCATCACAATCGCTGCACCCGCATCGTTTAAGCCGGATGCGTTGCCGGCGGTGACGGTGCCTTCTTTTTTGAATACGGCCTTGAGTTTTTGGAGGTCTTCAATTTTTGCATTGGGTCGCACGTGCTCATCAGCGATGTACGCCACTGCACCTTGTTTTGATTTCAACGCAATCGGCGTGATCTGACTCGCAAAATACCCGGCGGCGTTGGCACGCGCAGCGCGGTGATGGCTCTCGAGCGCGTACGCATCTTGTTCTTCACGCGTGATGCCATAACGCGCCGCGATATTTTCAGCAGTAATTCCCATGTGACCATGACCGAATGGATCATGTAGCGCACCCGTCATGGCATCTACAACTGCACCATCGCCCATGCGTTGTCCCCAACGACCTGCTGGCAAAAAATACGCTGCACGGCTCATGCTTTCAGCACCACCACCAATCACCGTATCAGTGTCACCCAGCAGAATGTGTTGGGCTGCAGAGACGATGGCTTGCAGACCAGAACCGCACAATCGATTCACCGTTAAGCACGGCGTACCAACGGCGAGCCCCGCATCAATCGCTGCCACCCGCGACAAATACATATCGCGTGCTTCGCCATGAATCACACTGCCCATCACCACATGCCCAATACGCGCCGGATCAATGCCCGCGCGATCCACCACCGCACGAATGGCTGTAGCACCCAACTGGGTGGCCGGAATGTCTTTGAGTGCACCACCATAATCACCAATACCTGTGCGCACTCCAGCCACAACCACCACCTCACGTTGTCCCATCTCAAACTCCTTTACGCGTAGATTTTTTATCGACCACCAGCAAGCCTGACAAGTCATGCGCGTCGGCATGATCAATCCGCACATCGACAAAGGTGCCAGGTGTTAGTTTGGCGCCATTGCGAATGCGCACTGCACCGTCAATTTCAGGGGCATCGGCCATGGAGCGTGCAGTCGCACCTTTGGTATCCACGTGATCGACAATCACACGCAAGGTGCGGCCTACTTTTTGTGCGAGCTTACGCGCGCTAATTGCTGCTTGGGTTTGCATAAACCGTGCACGACGCGCTTCTTGCACTTCGTGAGGCACGGGGTCCGGCAAATCATTCGCCGCTGCACCGTCCACCGGCGAATAAGCAAAACATCCCACACGATCTAATTGCGCGGCCTCAAGAAAACTGAGCAAGGCTTCAAACTCCGCCTCCGTCTCACCCGGAAAGCCAACGATAAACGTGCTACGCAAGGTGATCTCTGGACACAACGCACGCCAAGTCTGAATACGCTCTAAGGTGCGTTCCGCATCGGCCGGACGCTTCATCAATTTAAGAATGCGCGGACTAGAGTGCTGAAACGGAACATCCAGATAAGGCAGGATGTGTCCTTGTTGCATTAACGCAAT
>CAWUMP010000283.1:0-3050 GCA_963923385.1 uncultured bacterium
CACAAGGAGTATCGTCGGCAGCGTCAGATGTGTATAAGAGACAGGTTCACGATACCGCGCTCGAGTGCCGCCACATCTTCGGTGGTGATGGTTTTTAGATCCGCACCGCCGTGATATTTCATGGCACGCACCGTAGCCACAATCACCGCAGCGCTTGGACGCAAACCCGATTTACGGCACTTGATATCGACAAATTTTTCTGCACCCAAGTCGGCACCGAAACCGGCTTCAGTGACCACGTAATCGGCTAACTTTAAGGCGGTTTTTGTGGCGATGACAGAGTTACAGCCGTGGGCAATATTGGCAAACGGTCCGCCATGAATAAAGGCTGGATTGTTTTCTAGTGTTTGTACTAAGTTGGGTTTAAGCGCATCTTTGAGCAACACAGTCATGGCGCCGTGCGCGTTGAGATCTTTCGCTAATACGGCTTTGTTTTCGCGCGTGTAACCAATCACAATATTGCCTAAGCGCTTTTTCAAGTCTTCGACCGAGGTGGCCAAACAGAAAATCGCCATCACTTCAGAAGCCACCACAATGTCAAACCCGTCTTCGCGTGGATAGCCATTGGCGGTACCGCCCAATGCGATGGTGATATCACGCAACGCGCGATCATTCATATCCACCACGCGCTTCCATTGAATCCGACGAATATCAATGCCTAATTCATTGCCATGATTGATGTGGTTATCGATCAATGCTGCCAACAAATTATTGGCTAAGGCGATCGCAGAAAAATCGCCGGTAAAGTGTAGGTTGATGTCCTCCATCGGTACCACCTGGGCGTAGCCACCGCCGGCTGCACCGCCTTTGACACCAAACACTGGGCCGAGCGAAGGCTCGCGCAATGCAATGATGGCTTTCTTGCCGATGTAATTGAGCGCATCGCCTAAGCCCACGGTGGTAGTGGTCTTGCCTTCGCCGGCTGGCGTTGGGCTAATGGCCGTCACTAAAATCAACTTGCCTTCTTTTTTATCTTTTAAAGAGTCCACATAGTCGAGCGAGACCTTGGCTTTGTAGTGGCCATAGGGCTCCAGGTGATCTTCTGAGATGCCCAGTTTTTCTTTGGCCACTTTTGAAATGCGCTGCATGGTGGCTTTTTGTGCGATCTCGATATCTGATGCCATTTGACGCTCCTGAATTCGGGGGGGACGACAACGTAAAGAAACAATGCATGGACTATAAAAGCGCAGGCCCTGCTGCAGCCTTGATTGCGGTCAAGAGCGTACAGCAGAGAAAAAATTTGCTGCAACTGCAAAAAACAGGCTAGGCTGCGCCTCGAACGCCCGCAAGCTTAACCGTATAACTGACGCAATGAACGCCCTTTACCATAACCAGGATCGCCCGGCGCAGCGCCGCCTTTAGTGACCTTCACAGCGCAATACTTGAATTCTGGAATTTTTCCGAACGGATCGAGCGCCGCGTTGGTCAGCATGTTGGCCGCTGCTTCATAAAAAGCAAACGGAATAAACACCGCACCGCGCGGTGTGCCATCGTCGGCACGTGCATACAACGAAATCTTGCCACGTCGTGATTGCACCGTAATGACATCACCCGGCTTGGCCTTGACTGCGGCCAAATCAAGCGGATGAATTAAACACACTGGCTCAGGCTCAATCGCATCCAACACGCCGGATCGTCGCGTCATGGCACCCGTGTGCCAATGCTCGAGTTGTCGACCCGTGATCAGCACCATCGGAAACTGCGTATCGGGTCGCTCGTTGGCAGGGATGATGTCTGCTGGGACAAATTTTGCGCGCCCCGTTGCGGTCGGAAACACTTGCGTGAACACCACGGGCGTTCCCGCATCGCCTTCGTTTTCACACGGATACACCACCACCGAATCGCGCTCTAGTCGTTCCCAAGTGATGCCTGCAATCGAGTTCATGCCGCGACGCATTTCATTAAACACTTCACGCGGATGGGTGTAGTTCCAATCTAAGCCAATGCGTCGCGCAATTTCTTGAATGATCCATAAATCGGGTCGCGCTTCGCCCGGCGCATCGATCGCTTTACGCCCTAACTGCACCATACGATCGGTGTTAGTAAAGGTGCCATCTTTTTCTGGAAACGCCGTGGCAGGTAACACCACATCAGCCAAGTAACACGTTTCAGTCAGAAAAATATCCTGCACCACCAGGTGTTGCATCTTGGCCATCGCAGCACGTGCATGATCCACATCGGGATCAGACATCGCTGGGTTTTCACCCATCACATACATACCCTTGATCTTGCCGGCTTCTGCAGCGTGCATGATCTCAACCACGGTCAAGCCAGGTTTGGTATCTAAATCGGGTTGTGACCACAGCGCCGCAAACCGCTTGTGCGCTTCGGGATTATCCACGCGCTGATAATCGGGGTACATCATCGGAATCAATCCCGAATCGGACGCGCCTTGCACGTTGTTTTGTCCACGGAGTGGATGCAAACCACAGCCGGGTCGACCCACTTGTCCGGTCATCAGCACCAACGCAATCAAACAACGCGCATTGTCCGTACCATGCACGTGTTGCGAGATGCCCATCCCCCACAACACCATGGAACCCTTAGACGTCGCAAACATGCGCGCCACTTCACGAATGGTTTGTGCCGGAATGCCGCAAATCGGCGCCATCAGTTCTGGAGAAAATGCTTTCGCATTTTCTTTTAAGGCTTCATATCCACTCGTGCGATCACGAATGAAATCGGCATTCACCAGATTTTCTTCGATGATGGTATGAATCATGGCGTTCAGCATCGCCACATCGGTATCGGGCTTGAACTGCAAAAAGTGCGTGGCATGACGCGACAGTTCGGTACGACGCGGATCCGCAATAATCAGCTTGGTGCCATTTTTGGCGGCGTTCTTCATCCAGGTGGCGGCCACTGGATGATTCACTGTTGGATTCGCACCAATCACAAATACCACTTCAGCATGCATCACATCGCTGACTTGATTCGACACTGCACCCGAGCCCACGCCCTCGAGCAACGCAGCGACCGACGAGGCATGGCACAAGCGCGTACAGTGGTCGACGTTATTGGTGCCAAAACCAGTGCGCACGAGCTTTTGA
>CAWUMP010000284.1:0-3046 GCA_963923385.1 uncultured bacterium
GCCGGTATTGCTGTGTCGGCGCAGTTGCGTGTTGTTGAGGCCCGCGCGTGAATTGCCTCACTCAAACGCTTGGTTTTACGCTGGCAGTGATTGCATTGTCGCTGGCGGGTTGCTCATCGACTAATGAGTTTTTGTCGGGCAACAAGGTCGATTACAAATCGGCAGGACAACTCGCACCGCTTGAAATTCCACCCGAGCTCACGTCACCCACGCGCGATAACCGCTACGTTGTACCAGAGGGCGCAAAAGGCCCCACCACCTTGTCCAATTATCAAGCCGAGCGTAAAGCCGCAAAGCCTGGGGCGAGTGGCATCTTGCCTGCGGTCGACAACATGCGTATCGAACGCTCGGGTAGTCAGCGTTGGTTAGTGGTCAATGACACCGCTGATCGACTATGGCCGCTCGTTAAAGAGTTTTGGCAAGAAAACGGTTTTTTGTTGCAATCCGAAACCCCCGATGCGGGAGTCATGGAAACTGATTGGGCTGAAAATCGCGCAAAGATTGCGCAGGATGGAATCAAAGGCTTGCTCGGTAAGATGTTGGATCAAGTGTATTCCACGCCTGAGCGTGATCGTTTTCGCACGCGTTTAGAGCGTGCAGGCGATGGCAGCACCGAAATTTATATTAGTCATCGCGGCATGATCGAAGTGTTCGTCAACGAAGGTCGTGCGCAAACCATGTGGCAACCGCGTCCAGCCGATCCAGACCTAGAAGCAGAGTTTTTGCGTCGACTGATGGTGCGTTTGGGCTATCAAGAAGATCGCGCTAAAGAAATGGTCGCTGCTACGCCACAAGCGTTGCGTGCGACCCTAGAAAAGAAAACCGATGGGACGGATCGTCTTGAAGTGTTAGAGCCGTTTGATCGAGCCTGGCGACGTGTTGGGCTGGCTTTAGATCGCGTTGGTTTTACGGTGGAAGATCGTGACCGTCAAAAGGGCTTGTATTTTGTGCGTTACGCAGACCCAGAAAAAGAAATGGGTCAAAAAGACCAAGGCGTGATGTCCAAGCTGGCCTTTTGGCGTAGTAATACGCCAACCAAAGTGAGCGCTGAACAATACCGCGTGTTGATGTCGCAATCAGGAAGTAACACCGAAGTGCAAGTGCTCGATAAAGCAGGTGCGGCGGATAAATCTTCGACGGCTCGACGTATCCTGACCTTACTGCACGAGCAGTTGAAGTAACGTTTGCTGCGCTTCGCCTCGCTCTCGAGTGGCAGTAAAGGAAACTGCTTAGCCGTTGAGGCCGATGGCTCTCGGTTGTTACTCGATTGTGGTTTAAGCGTGCGCGAAACTGAGCGACGCTTAGCTCGACTTGGGCTGACGCCCACAGACATTGATGCAATGGTGGTCACACACGAACACGATGATCACGTGGGTGGCGTGTTTGCTTTTGCTGCTCAACATCGTGTGCCTGTTTGGTTGACCCATGGCACTTACCAAGCGGTGCGCGCGCAGGCCAAGCATCTTGAACAAGTGGATGTGCATATTGTGCAACCCGAGGTGGCCTTTTCGGTGGGCGCCTTATTGGTTACACCATTTACCGTGCCGCATGACGCACGCGAGCCTGTGCAGTATGTGATCACCGATGGCGCAGCAAAGTTGGGCGTGTTAACCGACTTGGGGACGCCCACAACACATGTTGAAATGCATCTGACCGGTTGCGATGCGCTGGTGCTCGAAGCGAATCACGACCTAGACCTATTATGGGCGAGCGCCTACCCGCGTTGGCTCAAAGAACGCGTCTCTGGGCCGTTTGGTCATTTAAATAACGAACAAGCAGCGCGCTTGCTCTCGGGGTTAGTACATGCGCGTTTAAAGCATGTGATTGGCGCGCATTTGTCGCAGCAGAATAACCAGCCGGAACTGGTGCGTGCAGCATTTTCGCAAGCACTGGGATGTACGCCAGAGGAAGTGGTGTTGGCCACGCAAGACGCGGGCTTTGATTGGCGCTCAGCGAGCTGATCGAGAGATCAACGCAAAAAGCACAACGTCAAAAGTACAACGTCAAAAGTACAACGCGAAAAGCAAGACCGCCACACAACATCGCGTAACAAGTTTACGTGCGAGAAATTTCTGCGCTTAAAAATAGCGCGCAAAAAAAACGGCGATCCGAGGATCGCCGTTTTTGTGCAGCGGGTACGAATTACTTCTTGGCTTCGGCCGGAGCTGGTGCAGCCGGGGCGGCAGGAGCAGCAGCGCCGTCTTTCGGTGCATCGGCTGGGGCGGGCGCTGGTGCGGCTGCAGGAGCAGCAGCAGGGGCAGGCGCGGGTTCAGCAGCTTTTTTGGCTTCTTCCTTTTGACCGCAAGCGGCCAAGGCCACGACCAAGGTGGCGGCGAGGAGCAGGGACTTGTTCATGAACATTCCTTGTTATTGAATTAAGAAAACGACCACTAAAACGAAAAAACGAAAGGACTAAACAACAACACAGACCCGGAATAAAAGCAGTCCGGATAGCACCGAATTATAGCATCACAATTCGTTTTGATGCCCAGTGCTGATGGATCTTTGTGATTTCGCAGGCGAGCCAAAGTGGATAAACCCGGCCGCCATCCAATCGCGCAAGCTCGAGGTCAGGTGCGCTAGCCCCGTTGTCTTTGCGTTCACATGGCGCTGGTCGGCCAAGATCTGGAGGGCTTGGCGCGCTCCGCGCGGTATAGCAAAAGCTTCACCATTGATAAAACCCGTCGCGGCATGCACTAACAGCTGCGTGCGTGGGTCGAGCACAATCCCGTGGCGTTTGAGTTGCTGCATAAAACGCGACACAGGCGCGATTGTGCGCGGCGTAAACACCACCAGCGCTTTGGGTTCGGTTAGAAATATCCCCAGCAGCCTTGCTGCATCGGCGCGCTTCCAGCGGATCTGCGACAAGGTTTGCTCAGTGAAACGAATCATGCGCGGATCCAACGTACCGGGGTGACGCGTGGCAGTGCGCCCAGGATCACGAAAAAGAGTCCGTGGCAGACCACGCGCATGAAGGTAATCGAGAAACGCAGCCGAGAGTTCTTCGCCGGCGGGGGCGCGAAAGCCGATCGAATAGGTCCAGCAC
>CAWUMP010000285.1:0-3036 GCA_963923385.1 uncultured bacterium
AGTGGGCATCGCAGCGCGAAGGACCCCGTGCGGATCCATGCGTGTGAGACGCCGAGTTCCACCGGCCCAAGGCAGTTGATCAAAAAACCACCAAGGCACGCCGTTCATGGCTGCAACGATCGTGGTGTCAGCATCCAATAGCGGTGCGATGCCGGCAGCGACCTCCGAAAGACTTGGCCCTTTGACTGTGATGACCACCATATGTTGCGGGCCCAAGGTGCTTGGATCGGCCGTCGCGATTGGCTGCGTGTGCAGGGTGCTGCCTTTGGCCAATGAATGAATACGCAAGCCGTTTTTTTGAATCGCCGCCAGATGCGCTCCGCGCGCAATGATCGAGACGTGATGCCCACTTTGTTCTAGCCATGCGGCCATGATGCCGCCAATGGCACCTGCGCCATAGATACAAATATTCATGAGAGTGTTTTGCTGAAAAAGTAAAAGAAATTAGCGTAATGAACGCGACGTATCAGAATGAAATTCTAACCAAGCTAAGACTGCAACTACACCAAATGATGCTGCAATGAGTAACCCCGGATGTACAAACCAAGTGAGCGCAGCCAGAGAAAAATAATAGGCACGCAGTCCTTTACTGAAGGATTCACCGGCGTGCTCAAGAATGCGTCCTGCGCGTTTGGCTAAATCATCTTGCGTGCCATCGCTACCTCGCGCCCCTGTAGCCCCGACCAAAATAGCCACAAAATTAAATTGTCGTAATGACCAGGTGAAGGTGAAAAACGCATAGGTAAAGATCATTACGAGTAACAAGACTTTGATTTCCCACACCTGACTGGTGGTGCGTACGGCTAGGGGTAACTTACCGATGGCGGCCAAAATTTCTTCGGAGGTGGTCAGCATAGCCAACAATCCACCCAGAATTAAAATGGTGGTGGATGAAAAAAACGTGGCGCTATTGCCTAAACTGGCCAGGATCGAGGTGTCCACCATGCGCATCTCACGCGAGACCACTTGACGCATCCACTCACGCCGATGGGCATTCATCAGCTCGAGTAAGCCGGGGCGCCAGCGGCCGCGCCAACTTGCATACCAAGGAAACCCCCACCAGCAACCGCCCAATACGCTCAGTGCGATCCAATCGAGCAAACTAAGATGTAGATTCACAGCGACCCGCCGACTTTGCGTTGAAGGTACGGTATTCTACGTTCGTGTTCTCGTTCACCAAAAAAATGACCGCATTAATTCCTGCCGAGGCGACCTTACCCGGTCGCGATCAGCCATTGCCCTTAATCGATGGGCATCACGTGCATGGACGTCATTTCATGCCGCCATTTGCCGACGGGCTCGCGCAGGCCATCGTGGGGATGGGTTGTTTTTGGGGCGCTGAGCGTTTGTTTTGGGAGCAACCTGGTGTGTCGAGCACGGCGGTGGGGTATGCCGGTGGTCAAACGCCCAACCCCACTTACGAAGAGGTATGTAGCGGGCTCACCAATCACACCGAGGTGGTGTTGATTGTGTTTGATCCAACACAAATTTCTTACCTGCAACTGCTTAAAGTATTTTGGGAAGAGCACGACCCCACGCAAGGAATGCGTCAAGGCAACGATCGGGGTTCGCAGTATCGCTCAGCGATTTACGCAACTGATGCAACGCAACTCGACCAGGCACAGCGCTCGGCCGCAGCGTTTCAGCAAGCGCTCACGGCACGACAGTACGGTGCAATCACCACTGAAATTCGTCTTGCCCCGACGTTCTACTACGCTGAGCAATACCATCAGCAATATTTAAGTAAACATCCCAACGGCTATTGCGGCCTTGCTGGTACCGGCGCCACGTGCCCGATTGGGTTGGATGTCTTATCGGTTTGCCGCTGGCATGTTGCGCGCTGAGATCGAACGGTTAGTGGATGACCGCCCTGAGGCTGGGGTGTTTCAAGTGCATCGTGACGCGTTTATTAGTGAAGCGGTGTTTGCGCTTGAGATGCAGCGCATCTTTGAGGGCACTTGGATTTTTCTTGGGCTCGCGCCGCAGATCCCTGCGCCGCATGATTACTTCACCACCACTGTTGGTCGTCAGCCCGTGGTGGTGATGCGCGATGCCGAAGGCGCATTGGGTGCGTTTTATAACGCGTGTCGTCATCGTCGTGCCGCAGTGTGTCCCCTCGAACGCGGTAATGCGCGTGTGCATGTCTGTAAATATCATGGTTGGAGTTACGACAGTGCGGGTCGTAATGTGGGTATCAAGGGCGTACAAAGTGGCGCCTATGCCGAAGGGTTTGTACGCGAAGATCATGGTTTGATGCCGCTTGCGCGATTTGCCAATTACCGTGGCTTTTTATTTGGCAGTGCCAATCCCGATGTGCCATCGATTGAAGAACATTTGGGCGACATGCGCGCGTTTCTTGATTTGGTTGCCGAGCAAAGTCCCCACGGATTTGTGTGTGTCCCCGGCAATGTGGGATATGAGTATCGCGGCAATTGGAAACTACAAATCGAAAACGGTGTTGATGCCTATCACTTTAGTTCAACGCATCCGAGTTACATCGGTATTCTGAATAAACGTCGAGCGCAAGGGGAATCGGGTGGGTCGGTGTATGCAGGCTTTTCTGATACAGAATTATTTCGCGCCACGATGACCTTTCCGCATGGGCACAACGCACTGTATGGATCTAACCCTGCCTCAGAAGCTCGGGCCTTGAATGCCGCGATGCCTGCATTGCGTCAACGGTTGGGTGAAGCACGTGCGCAATGGTTGTTGTACACACGCAATGTGACCATCTATCCCAATTTGCAGATTGCAGAAAATGCCTCGTTACAAGTGCGCATGTTGCAGCCCTTGGCGCCTGATCGCACAGCCATGAAAACTTGGTGTTTGGCGCCGCACGGCGAAGCGCCCGAAGCGTTGCAATTGCGTATTCGTCAATACGAAGAATTTTTTAATCCCAGTGGGCTTGCGACGCCCGATGACACCGTCAATTACGAAGACTGCCAAACCGGTTACCGCGCAGGATTTGATTTTCAGCAAGGTTATTTGCGTGGTATGGGTGTGCGCAATACACAGCGCAGCGCCGCAGTGCAAGCC
>CAWUMP010000286.1:0-3021 GCA_963923385.1 uncultured bacterium
CCCTTGTAGGGCACTTGCTGCAACAACATCACTGCCTCTTCAGGCAAATCAAAAATTTTTCCGACGATCTCGGCCTGTTTTTTGGTCATTTGCATTTGACCTAAGCAAGCTGCAGTCACCCACTCTTTTGACTCGCCAACTTTTTTGGCAATTGCGCTCCACTTTAAGCCAAGCTTCATCCGACGAAATAAAATCAAGTCGGTGACATCTTCTCGCTTCATCGGTTGCATTAAGGTTGTGCTGGTGGATCGTTTCATTGAAGGCTCCTTCGTTAATGAGTCACATTGCTCTCGGGATCAGGATTTAATCCCGGACGTAATTCGAGGGGTTGCTGTGGACGCGCAAGCTCACCGGTGGTGTAGCGACGCGAACGCTGCACCAAAAAATCAACCAAATGATTGCGTATACGATAAAACTGCGGATCGTGATGCATGTTGTGTCGTGTGCGATCAGCAGGCAAGGTATTGATCACCATCTCGGCAATCACTGCACGAGGCCCGTTAGACATCAATAAAATCCGGTCAGCGAGTAAGATCGCCTCATCGACATCGTGTGTAATCATGAACACCGTTTGTTGCGTTCGCCGGACGATGTTGACTAACTCGTCTTGGATGGTGCCGCGCGTCAGCGCATCCAGCGCGCCAAAGGGCTCATCGAGTAACAGCATTTTGGGTTGAATCGCAAACGCACGTGCAATACCAACGCGCTGCTTCATCCCTCCAGACAATTCTGCGGGCTTGCGTTGCTCGACACCAGTGAGTCCGACGAGGTCGATCATTTGCTGTCCGTGGTCACGAACTTTTTTGCTCGACCAATCTGGCCAACGGCTTTCAATGGCAAACGCGATATTGCGTTCAACGCTTAACCAAGGCATCAACGCGTGGCCTTGAAACACCACGCCACGCTGCAAACTCGGCCCTGCCACCTCACGACCGTCCATAATCACGTGCCCGGTACTTGCGGTATCTAAACCAGCAAGGACATTTAAGATGGTTGTTTTACCGCAGCCAGAATGGCCAACGATGCAAACAAACTCGCCTTTTTGAATATTGAAATTCACGTTTTCAAAGACCGGTGCAGCGGCTTTTGCGTAGGTTTTACTCAAGCTTTCGATCTGTAGGAATGCCATGATGGATTACTCGACGTAGGTCACAAGACGTTGCACACGACCAATCAAAAAATCCAAAAACATGCCGACAACACCGATGACCATGATGGCAAAGATCACGTGTGTGAGATTGAGGTTATTCCATTCGTTCCAGACAAAATAACCTATCCCGGTACCACCCACCAACATCTCCGCCGCTACAATCACCAACCATGCAATACCCATCGAAATACGCATACCCGTGAGAATCGTTGGTGCTGCAGCAGGCAAGATCACGCGTAACGCTTTACGTAGTGGCTTAACTTCTAATGTACGAGCCACGTTTAGCCATTCGCGACGCACACCAGCAACACCATAAGCGGTGTTAATCAACATCGGCCATACGGAACAAATAAAGATCACAAAAACACCCGAGATCGCGCTGTCTTTAATGGTGTACAAAGCCAGCGGCATCCACGCCAAGGGACTAATCGGTTTGAGTACCTGAATAAACGGATCCAAGGCTCGATACATGAGCGGGGACATACCAATCAAAAAACCCAAAGGCACTGCAAACAAGACGGCACAAAGAAAGCCCATACCAACACGCGCTAACGAATGACCCAATTGGATAGCAATTCCTTTATCGTTCGGTCCACGGTCGTAAAAAGGATCCGCTAATTGGCGATAGGCTCCTTCGGCAATTTGTAATGGGGTTGGAAAGCCATCGGTTTTACGCGTACGTTTACCCATGAGTTTTGCGTACTCGTCATCGGTACCTGCAGCCGTTTCTTTGGGCAAGGTAGCAAGATGCCAAATGCTGATCAAGATCGCCAATAAGACGATAGAAAGCAGCGCAGCCAGCGTGCGTGAGCCACTCGCTTGCATCACTTAGGCCGTTTTCCGTATGGCAAAGCTACCCAGATATTTTTCTGGCTGCGCTGGATCAAACTCTTTGCCCATCACTTTAAATTTTCCGTAGCTCGATGCGGGCGCCTTCATCTCGATTTCTGCCATGCGCTTTCGCGCATCGGTAGCAAGAAAAACTTGTTCCGCGATGGTTTTGTAATTCACTTCGCCTTTGACGTAACCCCAACGCTTCATTTGCGTGAGCATCCAAACCGCCATCGAGTGCCAAGGAAATGGATCAAAGTCGGCACGATCGGGTACATTTTTTACTTGGCCTAATCCATCAGCAAACTTTCCGGTGAGTACTTGTTCGAGCACCGTTTCTGGTTGATTGAGGTAATTGGCTGGCGCAATCACCTTAGCGATCAATGAACGATGTTTGGGATCACGGGCCATTTTGGCCGCTGTTAACACCGCGCGATACAGCGCAGCAAAAGTGTTCGGGGCCTCTTTTATCATGGACTCTGGAACACCAAAGGCGCAGCACGGATGGCCATCCCAGATTTCTTTCGATAACAAATGAATAAAGCCAACTTCGTCATACACCGCACGCTGATTAAAGGGATCTGGCCCAAGAAATCCGTCGATATTTCCGGCGCGTAAGTTAGCTACCATCTCAGGCGGGGGGGTGACACGTATTTGAATGTCGGTATCGGGGTCTAAGCCATGCTCGGCGACGTAATACCGTAGCAAAAAGTTATGCATCGAATATTCAAACGGCACAGCGAATTTAAACCCCTTCCATTGCTTAGGGTCGCGCCGGTCTTTATGTTTGTTGTGTAATGTGATCGCCTGACCATTGACGTTTTGAACGGTGGCTACACGCATTGCTTGGGCTGACGAGCCTAGGCCCATCGAAATGGCCAAGGGCATAGGCGACAAGAAATGCGACGCATCGTGTTCTTTGTTAAGCATCTTGTCGCGGATTAACGCCCAGCCAGCTGTTTTCATTAACTGAACGTTAAGTCCCTGCTGTTTATAAAAACCCAGCGGATCGGCCATGATGAGTGGGCTAGCGCAAGTGA
>CAWUMP010000287.1:0-3006 GCA_963923385.1 uncultured bacterium
GGTGACAAGGCGTCATACGCTTGCATTTGATTGGTCCACAAGGTGTCACCACCCACCGGTGGCGACTCACGCGCATACAAACAAGTGCCAAGAACCGGCTCAGGAGAAAACGTCATATCCGTGTGCCAGCGTCCACCAAAATTAAGCTTCTTGGTCTCGTTGGGTTCACGCACGATACGCATCATTTCAGGATGACCCTCAAGGGGCTGAATAAACGGTGTGGGCGATAACGAACCAAACCCGCGCGCAAAGGTTTTTTGTTGATCTGGCGTCAGTGTTTGTTGACGAAACACCAACAGACAATAGTCGGCCAGTGTTTGATGTAACGCTTGGATCACGTCATTGTGTAAAGGCTGCGCCAAATCCAAACCAGAAATTTCTGCACCCCCCGCACCACACATCGGGTGCACAGAAAAATGCGCGGACGTCGAACGTGGTGGTACGCGAACTTGCATCTCGATCTCCTGTGTGAAGCCATCTCTACGCAGTGCAACACTGCAAAATACTCGTATCTATAGTACGCGAACAAAACACCAGCCGTTACAATCTTCATCTGCGTCTACCACCCCGGACAGCGCACAACCCCGAGGATGCTCATGGAACTGCCAAAAAATACATTCAAGGCCGCCATCAAAGCGGGCAAACCACAAATTGGGCTGTGGTCGAGTTTGTCATCAAACTACAGCGTCGAAGTGATTGCCGGTGCAGGCTTTGATTGGTTGTTACTCGACATGGAACACTCGCCCAACGATTTAGAGAGCTTGCTCGCGCAAATGCAAGCGGCAGCGGCCTACCCCAGTCATCCGATTGTGCGCGTGCCATGGAACGATATGGTCATGATTAAACGTGTGCTCGATGCTGGCGCGCAAACACTGCTCATCCCTTATGTGTCTACCGTAGAAGAAGCCAAGGCAGCCGTGTCTTACACACGCTACCCGCCGCATGGGGTGCGCGGCGTAGCAGGGGTCACGCGTGCTTCTCGTTTTGGTCGCGTCAAGGATTACGCAAAACATGCACACGAAGAAATTTGCGTCTTAGTGCAAGTTGAAACTGAAGCCGCTGCAGCGCAAATCGAAGCCATTTGTGCAGTCGATGGTGTCGATGGCGTATTTATTGGGCCTGCCGATTTGCATGCTTCGATGGGCTATACAGGCGAAACGGCCAACCCCAAAATTATGCCGATGATGGAAGAAGCCATGCGGCGTATTCGCAAAGCTGGCAAAGCACCCGGGTACCTTTCTCCAGTCGAGGCCGACGCCAAAAAAATGTTGGCCGCAGGCTGTTTGTTCTGCGCCGTCGGCGCCGATATCGGCTTACTGGCACGCGGCGCAGAAGCATTGTGCGCAAAATTTAAATCCTAAACGCCGGAGTTCTGCATGAAGCACGATGTAATTTTGGTCGCAAAAATTTTCGCCCGCGCACAAGCCGTGATGGAAGAACACTTTCATGTGCACAAACTCTACGAGGCGAGCGATCGCAAGGCGTTTCTGGCCAAGCTCGCGCCCACGTGTCGCGCACTGGCGACCTTTGGTGGCGCAGGGGCTGATGCAAGCCTGATGGATGCGTTACCCAAACTTGGATTGATTTCGCATTTTGGTGTGGGCTACGACTCGGTCGATGTCACTGCCGCGCATCAACGCAAGATCATCGTGACCAACACACCTGATGTGCTCAATGATTGCGTGGCAGACACCGCCATGGGACTCACCCTCAACGTCTTACGCAAATTTCCGCAATCAGAAAACTATTTGCGCTCAGGCTTGTGGATTTCGCGTGGCGGTTATCCGCTCACCGTATCTTTGCACGGTAAAACCATGGGCATTATTGGCTTAGGACGTATTGGTGAAGCCATTGCGCAACGCGCACAAGCGCATGGCATGCAGATCGCGTATCACAACCGTCGCAAAAAAAATGTGCCCTACGCTTACTATGCAGATCCGGTGTCGCTTGCTCGCGCAGCCGACGTATTGATGGTCGTCACGCCCGGCGGTGCTGAAACCAAACACCTGATTAACAACCAAGTGCTCGATGCCTTGGGCGCACAAGGTTTTCTAGTCAACATCTCACGCGGCTCGGTGGTCGATGAAGCTGCGCTACTCAAGCATTTACAAGCCGGCTCCATTGCAGGCGCCGGCTTAGATGTGTTCGATCAAGAGCCGCACATGGACCCAGCGTTTTACACGCTGGATAACGCTGTGCTATTGCCGCATGTGGGTAGCGCAACCAATGAAACCCGTCTGGCGATGGGCATGCTACAAATCGACAACCTGCGAGCGTTTTTTGCCGGTCAGCCCGTACTAACGCCCGTGGACTGAAGCGGTGGCGTGGAGCTTAAAACTTTAACGCCCGCTGAATGGCTGGACGCGCATGTATTGCGTTCAGCCAACGATCCACGTGCGGCACACCCGCACAGACATGTGGAACCACATTTTTTGCGCGCGCGACAACACCAAACAAGGCAAAGTCGGCCAGTGTGACGGTGTTTCCGGCCGCATATTCATGTTTAGCAAATAGGCCATCCCACACCTTGAGATAGTCTTTCCAACGCGCCTGAAACATCTCGGCGGTTGGTTGGTGCGGGTCTTTACTGCGAATGATGCCGAAGATGGTGCCTAGCGTGGGCCCCATATCTGTGGCTGCACTCATCAGTGCTTGTGAGAACGCAGGACGTAATGCCGGATCGGTGGGAATAAATTTTCCCGTGATCTCACAGCAATACACCATGATCGCCATTGACTGCGACAGCACCAAGCGCTGACCGCCCGGTCCGTGTGAATCAACAATGACCGGAATTTGTCCGTTTGGATTGAGTGATAAAAACGCCGACGAACGGTTCTCACCTTTCGCTAAATCGATCGGATGAAAGTTGTAAGGCAAACCGCATTCTTCAAGCGCGATTCGGGCACGCATACCATTCGAAGTTCCTGCGGCGTAGAGGTCAATCATGACGAGGTCCTTTTAAAAATTGATTCGGTTTGGTCACCATGCACAAAATTATTTTCTGAA
>CAWUMP010000288.1:0-2978 GCA_963923385.1 uncultured bacterium
GATGAGCCGAGCGTCGAAAAAGGAGCGGAAAGAAAGAATTTAAAGGGTGCAAACAGACGCGCCATCTTAGCAGCGCGGACACGACTTACATCAGTCGGATAGTGAACCGCTCACGTAGAATTGATGCGGACAAAAGCCTGTACGCGTATCAACGCTGCTGTTGCTGCTGCACTGCGCCGCGGTGGTGTGGGCACGACCGGCTGGCGGATGGCCAGCGTAGAATGCGTTTTTTTCGACTTTGGATGGACGCCATGTCTGGACTGACCCCGCACATCTCACAACGTGCCAACGCGCTCGGTACCGAAAATGCCTTTGTGGTGTTGGCTGAGGTCACCGCGCTGATGGCGCAAGGCAAAGACATTATTTCGTTTTGTATTGGGCAACCAGATTTTCCTGCGCCAGTGCATGTACAAGAGGCTGGCATTCGCGCAATTCGGGAGGGTAAACACGGTTACACCCCGTCTGCAGGGATCGATCCGTTACGCGAGGCGGCCGCACGTTACATGCGCGAGATGCGTGGCGGCTTGCCGATTCGTGCGCAAGATGTGGTGGTGGGTGCTGGGGCGAAGCCGTTTATTGCTTACGCCATTTTGTCGACCACTGATTTTGGTGCAGGCGATGAGGTGATTTATCCGAATCCGGGTTTTCCTATTTATGAGTCGCAAATCATCGCCAACGGTGCCAAGCCCGTGCCGATACATTTGTACGAGTCTCGTGATTTCGCATTCGATCCAGCGGAGCTGGAGCGTTTGATCACACCAAAAACCAAGCTCCTGATCTTGAATTATCCGCACAACCCAACGGGCGGGCTGCTGAGTCGTCAGGATTTAGAAGCGATCGCGGCAGTGTTGCGTCGTCATCCGCAGGTGTGGATTTACGCTGATGAAATTTATTCGCGACTCGCGTACACCGGCGAATTTTTCTCGATTGCGCAACTGCCTGACATGTACGAGCGCACGATCATTTCAGATGGTGCCTCAAAAACTTGGGCGATGACTGGATGGCGCATTGGTTTTGCATCGAACCCAATCTTGGCGCCCGTGTTTACTCGGTGGGTCACAAATACCGATTCGTGCGCCTCGCAGATTAGTCAGTGGGCCACTGTGGAAGCGATAAATGGTCCGCAAGATGCCGCTGACGCCATGAAGCAAAGCTTTTTAACGCGACGTGATTTGATTGTTGGGCTACTGAATCAAGTCCCTGGCGTGCGCTGTAAAGTACCGGGCGGTGCGTTTTACGCTTGGCCGAATGTGACCGAAGCGTGTCGCATGGTGGGTGCGGCAGACTCCGAGGTGTTTCGTCAACGCCTATTGCATGAGGCTGGTGTTGCCGTACTGGCGGATATTCACTTTGGTTCGCGTGTGCCTGGCGAAGGTCAGCATGTGCGCTTTTCGTATGCCGCTTCTAACGCAGCGATCGAACAAGGGGTGGCACGTATGGCCGAATTTGTTCGCAAAAATACGCGCTAGCGTTTGCCGTCGGTGTTTTCTTTATTGTGGATTGATCGCCGATGAACCAACGCGTGGTGGTGGGGTTGTCTGGGGGTGTCGACTCTGCGGTCGCTGCGCTGCTGTTAAAACGCGCCGGCTACGACGTGGTTGGCTTGTTCATGAAGAACTGGGAAGACGACGATCAAGATGCGTATTGCTCTACACGCCAAGATTTGATTGATGCGGTGAGTGTGGCTGAGGTGATTGGCATTGACATTGATGTCGTCAATTTTGCAGCGGAGTATCGCGAGCGGGTGTTCGCCGATTTTTTGCGTGAATATGCTGCTGGTCGTACGCCGAATCCTGATGTGTTGTGTAATGCAGAAATAAAATTTAAAGCGTTTTTAGATCATGCCATGCGCTTGGGTGCAGAGTACATGGCGACTGGTCATTATGCACAGGTGCATCCTGTGATTACACACACTGGCGCAGCACCGATCTATCAGCTCTTAAGAGGTGCTGATTCGAGTAAAGATCAAAGCTATTTTTTGCATCGTCTCAATCAAGCGCAACTGTCACGTACGCTGTTTCCGGTAGGGCATTTACTTAAATCGGAGGTGCGTCGTCTTGCCGACGCGGCCGGTTTACCCAACGCCAGTAAAAAAGATTCGACCGGTATCTGCTTTATTGGTGAGCGCCCGTTTCGCGAGTTTTTAAACCGCTACCTACCGCACGCCCCTGGACCAATCAAAACGCTCGACGGTCGCGTGGTTGGCGAACACGTGGGCTTGGCGTTTTATACGATTGGACAACGCAAAGGCGTGGGAGTTGGCGGGGTGAAAGGGCGCGCGGAGGGTGCCGCTTGGTATGTGGTTGGTAAAGACATCGATAGCAACACCTTGCGGGTGGTACAAGGGCATAACGATGTGCATCTGCTGCACCAACAACTAAGCGCAACACAAGCGAGCTGGATTGCTGGCGAGCCGCCGCGTCAAGATCAACCCTACACTGCGAAAAGTCGTTACCGTCAGCGTGATTCTTCGTGCCGTTTTGGCGTACTCGAGGACGAAAACTTTGCGTTGAATTTTGAGACGCCGCACTGGGCGGTCACGCCAGGTCAATCCGCTGTCCTTTACGATGGCACGGTGTGTTTGGGTGGTGGCGTGATTACGTCTGCGCTCTAGGGCGAATGACCGCTGCGATTTCGATGGCGAGCGTCTCGCGGGTGTAGGGTTTAGATAAATAGCCATCCATACCCTGAGATAAACAATGCGCACGGTCACCATGAAGCGCATGTGCTGTCAGGGCGATGATCGGTGTGCGAGATAAGCTGCGTGCTGCTTCAATGTCGCGTAACAGGGCGAGCGTCTCAAAGCCAGTGATCCCCGGCATTTGAATATCCATCAGCACCAAATCGGATTGGTTGCCTTGGCTAAAGTATTCGATCGCTTGCATGCCATTCAGTGCTTCGGTGACTTGGTGCCCTAGTTTTCGTAGGAGTGTTTTCGCCACCAATCGATTCACAGGGTGGTCTTCGACCAACAAAAT
>CAWUMP010000289.1:0-2973 GCA_963923385.1 uncultured bacterium
GACGCGATTCCGTTATCCGAACTCAATCGCGATCAATAACACCTCAGGAGCTTGTGCATGTCACATCAATTTGTGTTGACCGAACGTCGTGGCCGTGTGGGCGTGATTACGCTAAATCGACCCAAGCAAATGAACGCACTCAATGCGACGTTGATGCAAGAGTTGGCCGAGGCCCTGTATGGATTGGATGGCGACGATGGTGTGGGAGCGATCTTATTGACGGGCAATGACAAGGCGTTTGCAGCTGGTGCCGATATCCTGGCCATGAAAGATTGGAACTTTGATGATGTGTATAAAGACAACTACATCACGCGCGATTGGGAGCATATTCGCAATATTCGTAAACCCATCATTGCCGCGGTTGCTGGTTATGCGTTGGGTGGTGGGAATGAATTGGCGATGGCCTGCGACATCATCATTGCGGCAGAAAACGCGAAGTTTGGTCAGCCAGAAATTAATTTAGGCATCTTGCCTGGTGCGGGCGGTACGCAGCGTTTGCCGCGTGCAGTGGGTAAAGCCAAAGCCATGGATTTATGCTTAACCGCGCGCATGATGGATGCGACCGAGGCCGAGCGTTGTGGATTAGTTTCGCGGGTGGTGCCGCTGGATAAATTATTAGACGAAGCGCATGCAGTGGCAGAAAAAATTGCAGGGTTTTCTACGCCAGTGGCCATGATGATTAAAGAGTCGGTGAATCGCGCCTGGGAAAGCTCACTCACCGAAGGCATTCTGTTTGAGCGCCGTGTTTTTCATGCCAACTTTGCGTTAGCGGATCAAAAAGAAGGGATGTCGGCATTTACCGAAAAAAGAAAACCAAGTTTTCGCAATCGATGAAAAAACTGATTCGTTGAAAAAAACTGATTGAAGTGCGTGACTTACATATACTTCGCATCAAAATAAACGTTGTCTAAAAACGTTGTCAGTAAACGTTGCCAGTAAGCGTTGTCAGTAAACGTTGCTATTAAACGTTGTGCTCCGCGAGCACGCATTCCGATGCCTTAATGGAGGAGACCGCTGTGGAGAAGCCTTGGTTAAGTAGTTATCCGGATGGTGTCCCCGCGACCATCAATCTCAACGCTTACACGTCACTTGTCGATTTGTTTGAATCCAGCGCACGGCAGTTTGCCGACCGCCCTGCGTTTCATTGCATGGGAACCACGCTGACCTTTGCCGCGTTAGAAGCTGATTCGCGTGCCTTTGCCGCTTGGTTGCAAGCGCAGGGCGTTGAGCGTGGTACGCGCGTGGCCTTAATGATGCCGAATGTGTTGCAGTATCCCGTATGTTTGTACGGTACCTTGCGTGCCGGTTGCACGGTGGTGAATGTGAATCCACTTTATACCGCGCGCGAGCTTGAGCACCAGTTAAACGATTCAGGTGCAGAGACGATTGTGATTCTGGAAAACTTCGCGCATGTGCTGGAAGCGGTGATTGCGCGCACCAAGGTGCGTCGTGTGGTGGTGGCATCGTTGGGCGATCTCTTGGGCTTGAAAGGATTGCTGGTTAATTTTGTCGTACGAAACATAAAAAAACTGGTCCCCGAATTTACTTTGCCGAACGCGACGCGTTACAACGCCGTGATTCAGGCGGGGCGTGGGCTCGCGTTTCAACCGGTTGCGGTAGGTCACGAAGACATTGCGTTTTTACAGTACACCGGTGGTACCACCGGTGTGTCTAAGGGGGCGATGTTGTTACATCGAAATATCATCGCCAATATCGAGCAAATGGCCTACTGGCTAGCGCCTGGACTGGATCACAACGCGCCTTCCATCATTACGGCGCTTCCGCTGTATCACATCTTTTCGCTGACGGTGAATTGTCTGTTGATGACGAAACTCGGTGGCTTAAATATTTTGATTCCAAACCCACGCGATATTGCTGGCTTCATCAAAGAACTACGCCGTCACAAGTACACCATTTTTACTGGTGTGAATACCCTCTTCAATGCACTCCTCAATCACCCCGAATTTTCTAAACTAGATTTTTCATCATTAAAAATCACGGCAGGTGGTGGAATGGCTGTACAAAAAGCAGTGGCCGATCGTTGGCAAGCGCTCACCGGTCGTCCGTTGTTTGAAGGCTATGGGCTCACGGAAACCAGCCCAACTGCCACCATGAATCCACTCAATCTTCCGGCTTACAGCGGCACCATTGGTGTGCCCTTATCAGCGACAGAAATTACGATTCGCGATGATGCACGTCAAGATGTGGCTTACGGCGTGACGGGTGAAATTTGTATCCGCGGTCCGCAAGTGATGCCCGGATATTGGCAGCGACCCGATGAAACTGCGCATGTACTCGATGCCGAGGGTTGGTTTTATACCGGCGATATTGGTGTGATGGATGCGCGTGGCTTTACGACGATTGTTGATCGTAAAAAAGACATGATTTTGGTTTCTGGATTTAATGTGTATCCCAACGAAATCGAACAAGTCGTTGCGCTACACCCCGGCGTGCTTGAGTGCGCAGCGGTGGGTGTTGCAGATGAGCACTCGACTGAGGCAGTCAAGTTGTTTGTCGTTAAGCGCGACCCTGGCTTAGATGAGGCAGCGCTGTTTGCGCATTGCAAAGAGCAGCTGACCGCTTACAAGCGTCCCAAGTACATTGAATTTCGTGCCGAGTTGCCCAAAACCAATGTCGGAAAAATTTTGCGTCGTGCATTGCGTGAAACACACGCGTAGTTTTTTGCCCGACAACGATCGGCTGGCATGCCAGCGAGGGTCTAATGGGGGCGTTTCGCTCAGCGAGTCATTGCGTATGCGGCGCCGCCGCAAAGCTGGTATAAAGCCGGATTGCCCATTTATGGAGGCACTGCGTGCTGTATAGCCTCTACGAAGCTCAACATCTCGCCATGACGCCGATGCGTATGGCGGCCGAATTATCGAAGGGATGGTTTGGTCATCCGTTTAGCCCGTGGGCACATACCCCGCTAGCCAAAGAAATCGCTGCGGGTAGCGATTTATTCTTGCGCGTGAC
>CAWUMP010000290.1:0-2967 GCA_963923385.1 uncultured bacterium
CACAAGGAGTATCGTCGGCAGCGTCAGATGTGTATAAGAGACAGGCCCTGCACGCGCAAGAGCCCTATCCCAATCGCCCCGTGCGCATGATCGTGCCCTTTGCGCCAGGCGGTGGTATCGATATTTTGGGACGCACACTCGGACAAAAGCTCAGCGAACGCTGGAAACAAGGCGTGGTGATTGAAAATCGTCCCGGCGCCAGCGGCGCGATTGGCACCGAACTGGCCGCCAAATCACCCGCCGATGGTTACACCCTATTGATGTCAGTGAACACCATTGTGATGGTGCCTGGCCTCAACAAAAAAACCGCCTACGATCCAGTCAAAGATTTCGCGCCGGTTGCGCCGGTGGCAATTGGTCGATTGTCACTGGTCACCCATCCTTCACTCAATGTAAAAAGCGTGGGCGAATTTGTCGCACTCGCTAAAAAAGAACCTGGCAAACTCGCCTATGGATCGCCTGGCAATGGCACGCCCCATCATTTGTCGATGGAATTATTTAAGCAACGCATGGGTGTCGATGTGTTGCATGTGCCTTACAAAGGGTCGGATGGATTTTTAAACGGCATCTTGGCCGGACAAACTCAAGCGGTGTTCATGCCGATTCATCAAGCGCTTGCGCAAGTCAACGCAGGACGCTTAAGCATGTTATCTGCAGGTGGCACGCGTCGTTCTAGCGTGACACCCAACGTGCCCTCGTTGGCAGAAGCCTCTGGCATTCGCGATATCGATGTGGATATGTGGTACGCCATGTATCTGCCCGCAGGCACGCCACGTGATCTGGTGATGCGCATCAATGCAGACATTAACGCAGTACTCAAGCTGCCCGATTTAATCGATACACTGGGCAAGCAAGGGCTCTCACCGACCGGCGGTACGCCCGAGGAACTCGCAGAAATTACGCGTAACGATTTAGAACGCTGGTCGCGCGTGATTCGCGATGCCGGTATCAAAGCTGATTAAGGACAACACCATGGAAGTCGTCATTGTTGGCGGAGGAATTGCAGGCTTAACGTTTGCATTAACCTTGCATCAAGCAGGCATCGCCTCGCGTGTGTATGAAACTTCTGCCGAAATTAAAGCCGTCGGGGTGGGGGTGAACTTGTTACCGCACTCCACCAAAGTACTTGGTGGCTTGGGGCTGATCGATGCACTGGCTAGCGTGGCAGTCACGACCCAAGAAGCCGCGTTTTTTAATCGCTTTGGTCAACTCATTCATCGCGAACCTTCGGGGCGTTTTGCTGGATATGACTGGCCGCAGTTTTCGATTCATCGTGGTGATTTACAACTGGTGCTACTCGAAGCTTTTCAGCAACGCGTCGGGGCCGATCGACTTTTTCTAGCGCATAAATGCACCGGTGTGACACAAGACGGACAAGGAGCTAGCGCGCAATTTGTTCACGCCACAACCGGTGAAGCGCTGCCACCAGCACGCGGCGATATCGTCATTGCCTGCGACGGCCTGCATTCGGTGATTCGTAAGCAATTCCATCCCAATGAAGGTGAGCCGGTGTATTCAGGCGTCAATATGTGGCGTGGCGTCACGCGTTGGCAGCCGTTTCTCACGGGTGCCTCAATGACGCGTGCCGGTTGGCTCACTCCGGGAAAAATGGTCATTTACCCCATTCGTAACAACATCGATGCCGAAGGTCGGCAGTTGATCAACTGGGTCGCGGAAGTCACCACGCCCAACTATCAAAAACGAGATTGGAATCGCGCTGGTCGATTAGAAGATTTCATCCACGTATTTGATGATTGGCATTTTGATTGGTTAGATGTCTCCGCCATGATTCGTGCTGCAGACATGGTGCTAGAGTTTCCGATGATCGATGCCGAGCCACTGCCATGGTGGACGCAAGGTCGCGTCACATTAATGGGCGATGCAGCGCATCCAATGATTCCGCGTGGATCGAACGGTGCCGGTCAATCTATCCTCGATGCCCGTGCACTGACCGATGCCTTACTCGCGCATCGTGATCCATTGGTGGCGCTGAAGCGATACGAGGAACAGCGCTTGCCGGTTACTGCGAATATTGTGCTGACTAATCGTAAAGAACCGCCGGATGCGATTTTGCGTGAGGTCTGGCAACGAACCAACGACACGCCGTTTACCGATATCAACACGGTGATGAGTCACGCTGAAATCATGGCGATTTCGGATGGCTATAAACGCGTGGCCGGTTACGACAAGCAAAGCGTCGGAAACGCGGCGTAGCGCACGACGTCAATAAAAAGGGGCATCCGAATGGATGACGGAATAAAAAAGGGTCATCCGAATGGATGACCCTTTGTTTTTTTGGCGCGCCCGAAGAGATTCGAACTCCTGACCCCCTGGTTCGTAGCCAGGTACTCTATCCAGCTGAGCTACGGGCGCGAAGCCGCGATTATAGCGGAAAGCGCCGCGATGATAAAACGTGATCGTATGCGCAGGCCTAGGCCAACTGAAAAGTACTGCGCTCCTCGTCATCGAGCTGTGCGAGCAACCCCGTTTCCCAGGACAAATATTTTTCTGCATCGGCACGTTCGCCCTCATGTCGACGTGCGGTAAAGAAAAGAAAATCTTCGCGTTCGGCATCAGGCGGCTGCATCGGCGTTGCCAGCTGATTGTCCGGTTGCGCAAGATGCAACACTTCTCGAACGCCTGCCTGAATTAAGTCAATGGCAGCCAATTGCGCTACTCCCAACGCATCGGCAACCAAGGCCACGCGGTGAGCGCCTTGGGCATCGGCCACGACGCGTGGCCGAATACTCCAACGTGCATGCGGGTGGTGCCCCAAGCGAAAGTCAGCGCTGCTACGTAAATCCAACACGCAGGTATTCACCAGGTCTTGGGTGGTCACCAAGGCCAGCGCAGAAAAATGCGGTAGGCGTGCTGATGCCGCGTGTAAATTTGCTGCGCGCGCAGCGTCTAATCCACCGCGTAATACATGTGCGTCGTGACCTAATTGCCGTAGCCACGCGGCCATCA
>CAWUMP010000291.1:0-2967 GCA_963923385.1 uncultured bacterium
CTCGGAGATGTGTATAAGAGACAGGTTATTTTGTTGAGCCTATGCATATGTCTTCAGTAACGTCTGCATCTTCGATACCTCAAGAACGCACCGTTGCCATTGGTGGCTTTGGTGCGATTGGACAAAAAATTGCGGCTGCCTTAGACGCAGGTATCCCCGGTTTGCGCTTGGTGGCTGTGTCGGCACGTAATGTCGCGCGCGCCCAAGTGGTGGTGAACACTTACCGCCAACCGGTGCCAGTGCTGAGCTTGGGTGAGCTCGCCCATGTAGCGGATGTTGTGGTCGAATGCGCGCCTGCTGAAGTATTTGCAGCGTTGGCTGAGCCTGCATTACGTGCGGGCCGCACGTTGCTGGTGATTAGCGTTGGGGCCTTGGTAGCACGTCAGGCGCACTATCAAGCCTTAGCCCAAGCGCATGGCGCCAACATCATCGTGGCCACTGGAGCGCTACTCGGCTTAGATGCAGTGCAAGCCGCTGCCCAAGGACAAATTCATTCGATACGCATGGTGACGCGTAAACCCCCGCAAGGCTTGCAGGGTGCGCCGTATCTGGTGGCGAATAAAATTTCTGTCGACGGGTTAACGTCGCCCAAAAAAGTATTTGAAGGTAATGCGTTGGAAGCCGTGATTGGCTTTCCAGCCAATGTGAATGTGGCTGCTGCGCTTGGTTTGGCCGGCGTGGGCCCGGAAAATACGATGATTGAAATCTGGGCTGATCCGAGCACAGAACGAAACAATCACACCATTACTGTGGAGGCGGATAGCGCCTCATTTACTCTGACGATTGCGAATATTCCAAGCGAAAACCCTAAGACCGGCAGAATCACCGCACTGTCGATGATCGCGGCGCTCAAAAAGCTTGGCAGTGTATTGCGGGTCGGTACTTAAGGTTTGTATGTCGTGATTGCGTAGTGGATCGACGCGTGATTACACACCAGCGCGTTCTTCGGGCGGCGTCGATGGCATGCCGCGAACTTTGGCGATCACAAGTTGTGCGTCTTCCATCGCTTGGACTTGCGCGCTGTAGCTGCGATTGAGCTTGCGAGCAAAACTAAGCGCGTTGGCGTGACGCTTAAAAAATAGTAGGTGATGCGGAAAGCGCGCCTCGACGAAGGTGACAGTCCAGCCGTCCCCTTGGGGTTCGACGAGGTAGGGATAGTGCGCTCCCGCAGCTTTGTGCGGTTGCAGCATGATAGCTCCTGAAGCAGTTGGGAGATAAGCATATACCAGCCTCAGGCGCGTGGCACGATCCAAAAAATTTTTTATCAGTTCAGCCCTTATCCAGTGCAATCATTGTTGTGGTTATTTCACCACTAAAATTATTAACTAATTGTTTATAAACAATTAAATATTAACCAACTAAAGCACTTGGGTTTAAATCCCGCAGAAAAAACTTGGGTATTTCGAGGCTGTAAAGGTGGCTTAGACGCGAATAAATTCGCCGATCGCAGGCGTTGCGCGTAAGCGCTCTAACTCGGACGAATTGGGTAGCTGCGGCCGGTCGCGAGATTGATTCACCATGCACAGAAATCCCAACACCTCGCCATCGGCTGGACGAAATTGGTGCCATGTCATCGGTGCAATGCTGACCAAATCATTGCACGCCACTTCATGTACTTCATCGCCGATCAGAACGCGACCCGCACCACGCAAAATTAAAACCGCGTGCGCGTGTTCGTGGCGCTCAAGTGTGGTGTAACCCCCAGCGCTGACTTCGAAGTAACGCAATTCAGCGCCGATATGCGTATCGCCAAACAGCACATGACGGCTGACGTCTTTAAAGGGTGCACTACCTTCTTCTTTGTAGTGCAATGGCGTGACCGCCTCCCACTGATGATTGGCTAGCATGCGACGGACTGGTTTGAGTGTCACGATACGAATCTCGTGTGTTGACGAATTAGGTTGAAGCGACGGTGCCGCGGTGTGCCACAGCTTGTACAAATTTACGTGATTGCGCAGGCAGGTCTTGACCCGCAGTGAGTAAGGCGCCACCGATCAGTAACATCACATCCTGGCCATAAAACTCAACCAGTTCGGCGACGCGATCGACTTGCATTCCACCTGCAGGAACGGGCAAGGCTGTACGAATCTCTCCCCACGCGCCTCGAGCGGCTTGCGCAATCGCCGCGCAACGCCCAGCGTCGAACGCGAAGCGTCCACCGTGGTGTGGGTAAATCACCGCGTCTGCACCCATCGCGCGAAAAAAAGAACCAAGCAGAAACGCTGGTTCAACACGCGTCGCACCCGCGTAGGCTGGGTGGGCCAAAACGGGCACCTTGAGATGTTCTGAAACGAGTGCGTGAAATACCGGCATTCCAATTAATGCAGGTGCAAGCAACACCGCGCCGACGCCGTGTTCATGCACGATGTGCGTTTGTGTGATCAGTGCGTTTGGTGCGCCAACTAAACTCGGTGCGTAGAGCGCGGTGCGGCCAGTTTCAAGTGCCGCGGCTTGAATGGCACGTTGGCAAGCGGCCACGCGGGCTTGAAACGGCGCGTAATCTTGATCGGCTAAACCGTGGTCATCTTTAATGATGTCGATGCCATTTGCGGCTAAATCAAAGCATAGTTTTGCCAAGGCTTTGGGTGTGAGTCCTTGCGGTTTTAAAGCTGCACACGTCAGCGGTCTGCCGTGGGCTCCGGTGAGATCCCGCAATCCCTGAATGCCAAATCGCGGCCCACGTAACGCGCGCAGTAGCGCCTCAGGCAGTTGCGCATCAACGAAGGTGACGTGCGGGTGTAGCGATGCGTTCCCAAACAACATATTGATGGTTTGCGCAACATCGAGTCCAGTACTCGCAACAGACAAAGATAGCGTAGCGATGTAGTGCCCAGCATCCGCATCGATGAGGTCTTCAACGCGCCCGACCACATGTTCGCGCACCCACGGATCAAACACAGCGGCGAGGGGGACTTCAACGCTTTGTTCGAGCGCCTGTCTCTTATACACATCTCCGAGCCCACGAGA
>CAWUMP010000292.1:0-2963 GCA_963923385.1 uncultured bacterium
CTGCGTTGGGTTACTACACCAACTTTGTCAACTTGCTCGATTTAGCAGCGATCACCGTCCCCGGTGGATTTTGTACGCGGGGTTTACCTTTTGGATTGACGCTGATTGGACCAGCTGGTTCGGATCGTAGTTTGGCTTCGTTGGCTGCGCGATTACATTATGCCGGTCAAACACAGCGCGGTGTTGGCTTGGGACCTGTTCCAGTGCCAAAGCCATTTCTCGATCGAAGTGACGCCAACGAATACCGTCTCGCGGTGGTTGGCGCGCATTTGTCTGGCATGGCGTTAAACCATCAATTGATCGACTGCGGTGCGCGTTTCATTCGTGCTACAAAAACCGCACCAGGGTATCGACTCTATGCATTAGAAACCACGCCGCCTAAACCCGGACTAGTCAAAGAGATCGGCACCAATCCGAGTCCACAAACTGCATCGATTGCGCTCGAAATTTGGTCGCTTACACCAACTGCATTTGCTGCGTTTGTCGCGCAGATTCCAGCGCTGCTTGGCATTGGCACCATCGAATTAATCGACGGACAAAGCGTGCAAGGATTTTTGTGTGAATCGCATGCAGTTGTTCATGCCAAGGAAATTACTTCCTTTGGTGGTTGGCGGGCGTATATCCAATCTACAGGCACGATACCGAATTAGATGAATTATTTAACCAAGGAGCGATGATGAAACGCAGAGACTTTCTCAAGCATTCGGCTGCTGCAACGAGCATGACGCTATTTCCTTTTAGCGCTTGGTCGCAAAGTGATCGGCGAAAAGAGCTATTGATTGTGGCCAACGAAACAGGACCAAATTCACTAGACATTCACACGGTGGGGGCAAATCGCCCAGCCTATGGCGTGTCATGGATTTGCTACGACCGGTTGTTGGGCTTTGGTAAGAAAAAATTGCCCAATGGCACATTAATGTACGACTACACCAAACTTGAACCAGAGTTGGCTGAGTCTTGGACCATGGCCCCGGATGGAATGTCAGTGACTTTCAAGCTACGTAAAAACGCCAAGTTTCACGATGGCACACCGGTCACGGCAAACGATGTGAAGTGGTCCTTCGATCGTGCGGTGACAGTGGGTGGTTTTCCCACGTTTCAGATGAAAGCGGGTTCACTTGAAAAACCCGAACAATTCATTGTGGTGGATACGTATACCTTTAAGATCGAATTCTTGCGTAAAGATCGACTCACGATGATGGACATTGCGGTACCTGTGCCGAGCATTTTTAATGCGGCGTTAGTAAAAAAACATGCCACGGAAAAAGATCCATGGGGCCTAGACTGGACCAAACTGAACACTGCAGGTGGCGGTGCTTACAAAGTGGAATCGTACAAGCCAGGTCAAGAGATTGTGTTTTCGCGATTCGATGATTGGAAGAGCGGCAAGCTCCCCAAAATTAAGCGCGTCGTGCAGCGTGAAATTCCGTCGGCAGGTAATCGACGCGCTTTGCTTGAAAAAGGCGACATCGATATGACCTACGAAATGCCGCCAAAAGATTTCCTCGAAATGTCGCAAGCCGGCAAGCTCAATGTTGTCACCACACCGATTGAAAATGCCCTGTGGTACGTCGGGATGAATGTGAAATCAGGCCCATTTGCCAATCCCAAAGTACGTCAAGCGGTGGCGTATGTCTTGCCTTACGACAAGATCATGGATAACGCGATGTACAAACGCGCCACGGCGATGTGGGGGGATAAAGACAACAAAGCCAATTCTGCCGTGTGGCCACAACCACATGGGTTTAAGCAAGACATTCCTAAAGCGCGTGCATTGCTCAAAGAAGCGGGATTAGAAAATGGATTTGAAACCACGCTGTCCTTAGATTTAGGCAATGCCACGGTGGGTGAACCTGCGTGTATCTTGATTCAAGAGGCGCTGTCACTGATTGGTATTAAGTGCACCATCAATAAAATTCCTGGTGCCAATTGGCGTGCTGCATTACTCAAGAAAGATATGCCGTTGTATTTGAACCGTTTTGGCGGATGGTTGAACACGCCAGAGTATTTCTTCTTCTGGTGCTACCATGGACAAAACGCAGTCTTCAACACCATGAGTTATCAAAATCCTGAAATGGATAAGCTCATTGATGCTTCCCGTTTTGAGACCGACCGCAAAAAATATGAGGCGCAGGTGAAGGGATATATTGATATGGCATTTGACGATGTGCCCCGCGTGCCGTTGGCGCAACCCAACATGGACGTTGCGATGCAGAAAAGCATCAAAGGCTATACCTACTGGTTTCACCTTCAGCCTGATTATCGTGATCTGGAAAAATCGTGATCGATACCCAAGAGATCGATGCGCAATGGGTAGCTACTGCAGCGCGGTTGCAGGATTTAACGATCCCGCCTGCGTATTTGCCTGAGGTGATTGCCAATTTGCAACGCACGGCGCAGATTGCTGCGTCCGTGTGTGCGGTTGATTTAGATTCTGTGCAGGATGAATCTGCACCGATCTGGATTCCATAGGCCTTAGGCGTGTCCTCTTTGGGCGAAATCACGCATTTGCAAGAGGCCATTACATCGGCGCGTGTACCGGCGACAACGGTGGTACAGAACACGCTCGATGCAATGACGCGTCAGCAATCGCAGCTCAATGCCTTTGTCGATGTCACCGCCGATCGTGCGCTTCAACAAGCGGCCAGTATTGATCAAGCAACGCAACAATCCACGCCGCTAGGTCCTCTGGCGGGTGTGCCGTTCGCAGTGAAAAATCTGTTTGATGTCGCCGGATTACCGACACTAGCGGGTTCAAAAATCAATCGTGATCGTCTGCCTGCAACGCGAGATGCTGCATTGGTGCGGCGATTGACTGCGGCCGGTGGTGTGTTGGTTGGCACACTTAACATGGATGAATACGCCTACGGCTTTACGACAGAAAACACGCACTATGGTGCGACCCATAATCCGCACGACCTGTCTCTTATACACATCTGACGCTGCCGACGATACTCCTTGTG
>CAWUMP010000293.1:0-2899 GCA_963923385.1 uncultured bacterium
AGATCCTCTCTGGTCTCGTGGGCTCGGAGATGTGTATAAGAGACAGAACGCGGACCGATCACGGCAAAATTGCAAAAAGCGTTCTTCGAACTTGTGCAAGGTCGCAATCGCAAACATGGCGCGTGGCTCACGCCGGTGGGCAACGCCAAGCCCGCCAAAAAAGCGAGCGCCGGATCTAAAAAAACCAGCGTTGTTGCCAAAGCCACGACCAAACGCTCGACCAAGAAAAAGGCCTAAGCGATGTCTGCTGCTACACCCGATTCGCGCATCATTGAAGTCACTGAGCGTGATCTACCGTTGCATTGCCCCACGGCAGCCGCGCCGCTTTGGGCGCGTCACCCGCGGGTGTTTCTTGACCCCAGTCGTCACGGTCAGGTGCTGTGTCCGTACTGCGGTACGCAGTATGTGTACAAAGGTGCCCCGGTTTCGGGGCACTAATTTTTTATTGACGCTGCCGCCTCGGCTCATGGCGAATCCGCGTCGACTGGTGGTTGCGCCCAATTGGATTGGGGATATGTTGATGGCGCATGCGTTGCTCGCGCGCTTGCATGCTGATGCCCCTCACTCACCGATTGACGTTCTCGCGCCCTCATCCATGTTGCCGCTGCTTGGGCGTATGCCAGAAGTTGCGCGCGCAATTGCTTCACCTGCAGCCGTACACGGAAAATTATTGCTGAAGCAGCGCTGGCAACAAGCCCGCGAATTGTCGCAGCACGGCTACACCGATGCGTGGGTACTACCCAACTCGATGAAAAGCGCTTTGATTCCTTTTTTGGCGGGAATTCCTCGCCGAATTGGCTATGTGGGCGAGTCGCGTTACGGTTTACTGAATGTGATGCATCGTTTGTCGCGCAGTCACCCCGCGCCAATGCTCGAGCGCTATTTGGCGCTCTCACGTGCGCCGCGTGCAGCGTTATTCAACGCAACAGCCACGCAATCTGCGCCCGCCACTCAGTTACACACAGACACAAAGAGTCAAGCGCTTACGCTACAAGCACTCGGACTCGCTGCGCCGAGCACCGATCAAAGTATTGTTGCGCTTTGTCCAGGGGCCGAGTTCGGCAGTGCTAAACGCTGGCCGATTGAGCACTTTGCTTTGCTCAGTAAAGAATTAACCTCGATCGGTATGACGGTGTGGTTGATTGGTGGCCCAGCGGATCGCACCACGGCCACAGAGATCGCCAACCGAGCTGGCGTGCCGATGCACAATTTATGCGGGCGTACGGATCTTGCGCAGGCCATTGATCTTCTCGCCTTGGCTTCGGTCGTGGTGAGTAACGACTCCGGCTTAATGCATATGGCAGCCAGTCTTGGTCGACCGTTGGTGGCCTTGTTTGGTTCGTCTAGCCCACTCCATACCCCGCCACGCATGGCACTGGGTGCACCCGCGGCGCGTATTCAATATTTGGGATTAGAGTGCAGCCCATGTTTTGCCCGCGAGTGCCCACTGGGACATTTGCGTTGTCTGCAAGAATTAAGCGTCACACGGGTATTCAACGAAACGCGCGCCTGCGCAGGCCAGTGATACCATCGCGCCGCCATGAGACCAACTGCCTTTCCAACCCCACAAGATGCAGAGCAAGCTTTTTATGAAGCGCTGCAACGCTGCGACCTTGAGGCCATGATGGCCGTCTGGGCCGAAGATGAAGAGATCGTGTGCATTCATCCGGGTGGACCGCGCTTAACTGGGTTACGTGCGGTGCGCGAATCATGGCGCGAAATTTTTAGTGGCGGGCCCAGCTTGCGCGTACAAGTAAATAACATCGTAGCCACGCAAGCGATGTTGGTTGCAGTGCATAACGTGCAAGAAAATTTTTCGATTGCTGGTAATCCCAAAGCCGTTGCACCTGCGCTGGCAACGAACGTGTATTTAAAAACAGCGGCGGGCTGGCGCATGATCGTGCATCACGCTTCACCTGCCTCTGATCCCGGACAAACCCGCGGGTCAACGCACGAAAAGCCGCAGGTGTTGCATTGATTCGGGTCTGACATTGAATCGTCATGCAGTGGCGGGTACGTATCGCGCGCCTTGGTGGTTACGTGGCGGGCATGCACAAACCATCTTTACTGCACTCACGCCAGGTGCTGCCCCTGCGTATCAACGCGAACGTTGGCAAACCCCGGATGCAGATTTTATTGACGTCGATCGTGCTGGCGCGCCCAACGCAACACAAGCATTGGTGATTTTTCACGGACTCGAAGGGCATTCGCATAGTCACTACGCGCGTAATTTTTCGCGTGCAGCCGTCACGCGTGGCTGGCAGTGTTTGATCCCACATTTTCGTGGATGCTCGGGCGAACCCAACCGCTTGCCGCGTGCATACCATTCGGGGGATGGTCTTGAAATTGATTGGATATTGCGACGCATCCGTGCGCAGTTGCCCGGCGTACGTCTGCATGTGGCCGCTGTGTCGCTCGGCGCCAGTGCCACATTGGGGTGGCTCGCAGATCGCGGTCGTGATTGCGCACGTCTGGTACATCGCGTGGCAGCAATCTCTGCGCCGCTTCATCTGGCCGCCTCAGGACGCGCCCTCGAGCAAGGGTTGAATCGAATCTACACGCGTATGTTTCTGAACACGATGAAAGTGCGTGCTGCAAAAAAGCTCGCGCAGTTTCCTGGACTGTTTGATGCCAACGCGATGCGAGCGGTACGCACGCTCCATGCCTTCGATGACATATTCACCGCACCACTACACGGTTTTCTTAGTGCCGATGATTACTGGGCGCGCGCCAGTAGCGGTCCACGCTTAGCGCATATTCGCGTCCCAACATTGGTGTTAAATGCACGTAACGATCCGTTTTTACCTGCTGCTGTATTGGATACGTTGTCACGCCCGAGCGATGATGTACAACTTGAATTTCCCGCCGAAGGTGGTCATGTTGGCTTTGGTGATGGACT
>CAWUMP010000294.1:0-2873 GCA_963923385.1 uncultured bacterium
CGAGCTGCCAGACTGCTCCACCCCGCGTCCGAGAGAAAAAGATCATAGCGGGTTTTTTCCTGGGGTGTCAACTATTTCGTGGGATTTCTTTCAGTCAGGCGTTGCACCTGTGGCGCGAATGACCCGCCCCCAGCGAACAACCTCTGCAGACTGAAAGCGACGAAACTCCGCAGGCGTTGATCCCACCACCTCAAATCCTTGTGTCGCGAGTGTCAGTTGCACCTCTGGGTCACGCACAATGCGCTGTGTATCACGAGCCACACGCTCGATCACATCCAGCGCCGTTAACGCCGGGGCAAGTAAGCCTACCCAAGAAAGAGATTCCAATTGCGGATAACCCAACGCCGCCACAGTTGGGACCTCCGGGGCAAGCTCACTGCGCCGCAGCGCAGTGACAGCTAACCCTTTTAATCTTCCCGATCGAATGTGTGGCAACAAAATTGGCGCAGTCGCAAACATCGCTTGAATATTGCCGCCCAGCAAATCGTTCACCGCCTGCGGAAAGCCGCGATATGGAATGTGTAGCGCAAAAAATTTGCCCTCTACTTTCAACAACTCCATCGTCAAATGCGCTGCACTTCCGCTACCAGCTGAGCCATAAGAAATTTGCCCTGGATGGCGGCGTGCATAGCGCAAAAAACTTGGCAAGCCATCCACTGGCAAAGACGAATGAATCGCCAAAATTTGCGGTGCTTGCGCGAGTAATGAAATCGTCGCCAGATCGCGCTCAGGATCGTAAGGTAAATTCGCATACAGCACTTTGTTCGTAGCAAGTGCCGCATTGGTGCTGATGAGCAATGTGTAACCATCGGCTGGACTTTTAGCGACGTGCTCTGCGGCAAGATTTCCTCCCACACCAGGACGATTTTCAACCACGACCGGTTGACCAAGGGACGCTTGCAAACGCGGGGCAATGACGCGCGCGACCGTATCCGGTGTGCTACCCGGCGGGAATGACACCACGAGTTTTATTGGACGAATAGGATAGTTTTCAGCAATGCCTGACGGCATCCAAAACATTGCGACGATACAAGCGCTGAAATAAAAACAATGTCGAAACAAGGTGGCGGATTGATCACGGATACCCATATTCATTCACGCCCACACTGCATCATGCGAAGATAACGACCACTCAAACTATAGCGCGCGTCGTTCAAGAAGCGCCTGCGAAAGCGTGCCTGCATCGACATACTCAAGCTCACCGCCCAACGGAACACCACGTGCAATTCGGCTCACTTTCACACCACGCGCACGCAGCATTTCCGCTATGTAGTGCGCAGTGGCTTCCCCTTCGTTGGTGAAGTTTGTCGCCAGAATCACCTCCAGCACCTCACCATCCGTCGCCCGATTGAGTAAACGATCCAAGCCAATATCACGCGGGCCGATACCATCCAAAGGTGATAAGCGCCCCATCAACACAAAATACATTCCAGAAAACGAAGAAGTTTGTTCAACCATCGCTAAATCCGCCGGCGTTTCCACCACACACAACACCGCACGATCACGACGCGCCGATGCACACAGCGTACAAACTTCATCTTCAGTGAAGTTATTGCATTTTTCGCAATGCCGGACAGCACGCAAGGCGTGTTGCAAAGACAACGCGAGCTGATCTGCCCCCGCTCGGTCACGTTGTAACAAGTGGTACGCCATGCGTTGCGCGGACTTAGGGCCAACCCCAGGCAACACACGCAGCGCTTCACTTAAGCGCTCAAGTCCCTCAGCACTGGGAACTGGTTCGCGGGCCATCGTTAGTGAATCAAAACGGCAGCTTGAGACCGGCAGGCAATCCCATCCCCGCCGTCATTACGCCCATTTTTTCTGAAACCGTTGCCTCGACTTTGCGCGTGGCATCGTTGATCGCAGCTGCCACCAAATCTTCAAGCATGTCGCGATCATCACCCACCAACGATGGATCAATGGTCACACGACGCACCTCATGCTTACACGTGATCAGCACTTTCACTAAACCCGATCCAGACTGACCTTCTACTTCGATGCTCGCAAGTTGCTCCTGCATCCGACGCATGTTCTCTTGCATCATCTGCGCTTGCTTCATCATCTGCCCGATATTTCCACGCATGTTCAATCTCCTCAATTCTGCTTTTAATGTAACGGACGAATGGATTGATCCACCACCGTTGCATCAAACAACGTCACCAGATCTTGCACGAAAGGATCCGCCTGAACCGCACGGACCGCATCCGATTGACGCGCTTCACGTGCTTGCTCAGCCAATGCAGCAGGAGAAACCCCTTCCACCTGACCAAGCACCACTTCAATTTGACATGGTGCGCCAACATGCTGAGAGAGCGCCGCCTGTAATTTATCGATGTGCTTACGCTCATTCAGTAAAGCCATCGCCGCGGGCAAACGCAAACAAAAATGATCACCATCACGCGATACCAATTCCGCGTTATGCGCCAACTGACCTGCAGCACCACCTAAAGAAAGCGCAGCAACCATCTCGGGCCATCCTAAGGGATTCATGGGTTGCGATTGTTTCGCCACCGGCTCAACTGCCGTTGATGCCCGCACACTCGAGCGAGATGGTTTGGCAGTGGATTGACCGCCACCACTGATTGATGGTGTCGATTGCGTGTCTTGCGGTCGAAATGCAAGCATACGCAACAAGGTCATCGTAAAGCCGGCATGCGCATCAGGGGCAAGCGGTAAGTCTTGTCGACCTTGTAACGCGATTTGGTAACACAACTGAATTTCGTCTGCAGGTAAGGACTCAGCCAACGCCACGATGCGCTCTCGCTCAGGTAAATCTGCTTCGAGTGCATTGGGTACCGTGCGCGCCAGCGTCATCCGTAACAACACACTCGCAAGATCAGCAAGCGCCGTATCAAACGACAAACTACGCGACT
>CAWUMP010000295.1:0-2867 GCA_963923385.1 uncultured bacterium
CCCGCCGCCATAGAAAACGCCCCAGCCAATAGACCCGCGATACCAGTGAGTACCAAGGTGTTGTTACTGCTACCTGCACCCGCCATCCCAAGAATCAAGCTCGCATTCGATACTAAGCCGTCGTTCATCCCAAACACGGCGGCGCGTAAACTGCCACCGCGGTTTGGTTCGCGATGCGCTTCGCCAATCTCATCGTGTGCCGAGGTGAGTTCAATCGGACCACTACGATAAACCGACATGCCGCGTACTTTCATCGCCACCAAGGCGTGGGTTAGCCGCGCTGGCCCGAGCCAACGGACGAGCCAGCCAACCAGGCGAGTCCGTCGATCTGGTACGAAGTTGAGTGATTGTCCTTGCTGGGTTAAGAGAGTCGCCCAGTGCGCGGCCTGTGCGGTGGCTTCTGAACCCAGTGCAATAAACAAGGCTTTTTTACGCGGTTCTGGCTCGCTCTCTGCGATACATTGATACAACCAGGCGGCGGATTGTTCGCCATGCCAAGAAGCATAAAGGTCCATGTCGGTCATGTGCGCTCGCGTGCTTCGAAAAAGCGAAAGGTCGCATGTTACGCCATCCAGTTCGCCTATGATGTCGCTCGATGAGTGATGCCGAACGTAATTCAGTGGAGTGGTCTAGATGAAAGAAATGCTCTCGTACGGGGCCGGAACCCTGATTGCCCTATCGTTGGTGGCGGCGCTGTTGTTTGTGTTTGTGCGCGATATCGTGCAAAAAAAACACGGCGTGTTACGCAACTATCCGGTGATTGGGCATTTGCGCTATTGGCTAGAGGAGTTGGGCGAGTACCTGCGGCAATATTTTTTTCTTGGCGATCGTCAGGAAAGACCGTTTGATCGCGCCACCCGTGGGTGGGTGTATCGCCTTGCTAAAAACGAAGGTGGGTTGATTGGTTTTGGCTCGACTTACGATTTGCATCAGCCTGGCGCGTTGTTGTTCGTGAATCATCCGTTTCCGGTGCTAGAGGAAGAGCGATTACCTACGCCGGCGTTACTGTTGGGCGAAGGCTTTTGTCAGCAACCCTTTGCAGCCCGTTCACTCATGAATATCAGTGGCATGAGTTTTGGAGCGATTTCGAAGCCCGCCGTACAAGCGCTGTCACACGGTGCGCAGATCGCCGGTTGTTGGTTGAACACCGGCGAGGGCGGTCTATCGCCGTATCACCTCGAGGGTGGATGCGACATCGTGATGCAAATCGGCACGGCAAAATATGGCGTGCGCGATGCAGATGGTGAATTATCTGCGCAGCGTTTAGTCGATATTGCCCCGGTCGTTCGTGCATTTGAAATCAAGCTATCGCAAGGCGCCAAGCCGGGTAAGGGCGGCGTGTTACCCGCGGATAAAGTGACCGCTGAAATTGCTGCGATCCGAGGCATTCCGGTCGGGCGTGATTCGCTCAGCCCTAATCGACATCGTGATATTAGTAATGTCGGTGACTTACTCGATCAAGTGCAATGGATTCGCGAACTCACTGGTCGACCAGTGGGTGTAAAAACAGCAATTGGTGATCAACAATTCATGCACGATTTATGCGAAGCGGTGCTGCGTCGCGGCTTACACAGCGCCCCGGATTTTTTAACCATCGACGGTGGCGAGGGCGGCTCGGGCGCTGCCCCACAAGCATTGGCCGATCACATGGGCTTATCGATCGAAGAAGCGTTACCGCTGGTGGTGGATGCGCTGATCTCGTCTGGTTTACGTCAACGCATTCGCGTGGTGGCTTCTGGACAGTTGGTCACGTCTGCTCGCGCTGCATGGGCCGTGTGTATGGGCGCTGATTTTGTAAATACCGCGCGCGGATTTATGTTTAGCTTGGGTTGTATTCAGGCGCTACGTTGTCATCAAAACACGTGTCCAACGGGGGTGACAACGCACCATCTTCGGTTACAGCGTGGCTTGGTGGTGACCGATAAAAAAATACGCGTTGCAAATTATGCGATGAACATGAATCGAGAAATCGACATGATTGCCCACTCGTGTGGCGTTCGGCACGCGCGCGAGTTGCGTCGACAGCATGTGCGTTTGGTGCGCGGTGGTGAGTCCACTTCACTTAGCAGCTTGTTTCCTTATCCGGATCAAACTGTCCAGCCCTAATGCACCGCGCGGGCGCTAGGGCTCAAGCGTCCCATCAGTTAACGCGCAGTCCCTTGGGTCCAGGCGTTCCATCGTTGGCGTGCAGGCGCAGCCAGTTCTGTGGCGGTGAGGCCAATCGGGCCAGCGCCAGCTTCGACGAGCATATCGGCTGCGCAGCCATGTAAATGGGTACCCAGCACCATGGCAGCTTCTGCGACTAACCCTTGTGCCATCAACGCGCCTAGCATGCCGGCCAATGCATCGCCCGTTCCAGCCGAAGCTAACCCTGCATTGCCGCTGCAATTAATAAACCAATGTCCGTCGGTGGCCACCAAAATTGAACCATTGCCTTTGAGTACAACGTGGCTGCGGAGTCGTTCAGACAAACTGCGCGCGGCGCTGACACGATCAGCTTGTATCGATGCGGTCGTCACGTTGAGTAAGCGTGCAGCTTCGGCCGGATGAGGTGTGATGAGCGTTGCTGCACGACGATCTGCACACAGCGTCATCAGGTCGCTGCGTGCAGCGATTAAATTTAATGCATCAGCATCTAAGACCAACGCGATCTCAGACGACAGTGCGGCGATGAGTAGTGTTTCAGCTTGCGCGCGATCGCCCATGCCGGGGCCCACAATTAAGGCGTCAAGATCACAGGCAAACAGTTGATCCGCGGAACGCAACATTAACTCCGGTGTGACGAGATCCACGCTTGGGGCGTGTGAATCGAGAAGGCCGACATACACCTGTCTCTTATACACATCTCCGAGCCCACGAGACCAGAG
>CAWUMP010000296.1:0-2845 GCA_963923385.1 uncultured bacterium
CCTCTCTGGTCTCGTGGGCTCGGAGATGTGTATAAGAGACAGGTGCACCTGATATTTTGGTGAATGCCGCAGGAATCAATCCGCGCAAACCCATCGCCGAAGTGACCGAAGCGGATTGGGATGCCACCATGCGTATCAATTTAGATACGCCGTTTTTTTTAACGCAAGCCCTCGTGCCGGCGATGTGCCAACGCGGCTGGGGACGGGTGATTCATATCGCATCGCTACAATCCGTTCGCGCCTTCACCAACGGGGCGCCTTACGGCGCCTCCAAAGGTGCCATCATGCAACTCACACGCGCGCATGCACAGGCTTGGTCTGCTCAAGGCGTCAACGTCAACGCCATTGCCCCCGGATTTTTTCCAACAGCGCTGACTGCGCCAGTGGTGAACGATCCCAAAAAATGGCAAGCCAATGCAGATCAAACGTTTATTGGGCGCAATGGTGCGTTGGAAGATTTACGTGGTGTGGCAATTTTTTTAGCCAGTCGCGCATCCAACTACATCACCGGTCAAACGATTTTTGTGGATGGCGGATTTTCAGCAGGATAGGCAATGAAAGCACTGGTCTACACACAACCCAATGAAGTCACTTATCGCGACGAACCTGAGCCGCAATTTGATCCGCGCGCCGATGTATTGATCGCTGTGGATGCTGTCGGCATTTGTGGCTCTGACATGCATGCGTATCACGGACACGATCCGCGCCGAAACCCGCCCTTAATTCTGGGGCATGAATTGGCAGGACGCATCGTACAAGGTCCTGGCACGGGTCAACGTGTGACAGTCAATCCGTTGATTACCTGCGGCATCTGTGCGTTTTGCGTTCAAGGACGTAACAATCTGTGCGCCAATCGCACCATGATTGGGATGACACGCGCTGGCGGATTTGCCGAACGCGTCGCCACTGCTGCAGCCAGCGTGATCGAGATCCCGCAAGACATGGATACACGAGCAGCCGCACTCACCGAACCTGCAGCAACGGCTGTGCATGCTATCCATATCGCCATGCGCACTTTAGTTCGTCCGTTGCCTGAGTGCAGTGTGCTGGTCTTAGGCGGTGGTGCCATTGGTTTGCTCGCAACCTTGTTATTACGCAGTTATGGGGTACGCGAGCTGCATGTGGCTGAAACCAATCCGTTGCGTCGCGCCTCGCTGAAACGAGCCACCCAGATCAACGCCTACGACCCGCGCGAATCATCGGGGCCAGCAACGAATCACATCGATTTGGTGATTGATGCGGTCGGCGGAAAAAGCACCCGCAACATCGCCTTGGATTGCGTCAAACCTGGGGGCGTCGTGATGCATATCGGCTTAATGGATTGGGCCAGCGAAATCGATATGCGCAAACTCACCTTGTCGGAAATTACCTTAATTGGTACCTACACCTACACCACCGCAGATCTGCGTGCAGCCGTCGCTGCTTTACACGAAGGTGCGTTTGGCGATTTGTCGTGGGTTGAAGAACGTCCGTTAGCTGAAGGTGCACGCGCATTTCAAGACCTGCATGAAGGCAAAACTGCTGCGGCAAAAGTCGTGTTACGACCTTAAGCATGTTCAACCGAAAGAAATAAATATGCAGACACATCCTCAGTCACCGGCGCCATCCCACGCGGGCCAATGGATGCTTCGTACCGCCGGGTTAGCCTTGTTGTTTTACGTCCTACACACCGTGTACACAAAAATCACTGGGCTCAACCAACTCGATCTCCCGCGTGCCCTTGACGACGTCGGTGAATTTTTATTGGTGTTGTTTTCCATGGTGCTCTTCGTCGTTGGGCTGTTACAACGCGAACACAGCACACGTTCACAGTCTGCAACTGATGTTTCATCTAAGGAGGCCGCATGAAAGCTACACAACCAAGCATTGCATCTCTAGAGCGTCGCCGTTTTCTTGAAATCTCTGGTCGCTGGGGATTTAGCACCGCGGTGCTGGCCGGTGTCGGTGGCTATTTATGGAATGATCAAGCCATTGCGCAAACAGGTGCTGACGAGGAAAAAAAACAAAAAGCAGCCAAAGTCGTGATGCTGTTTGCAACCGAGTACAAAATCGAAGATTACGTGAAGTACCCCGTGATGCAGGCGCAATACAAAGCCAACATCGAAACGATTTCTAAAAATCAAATTTACTGCAAACTGCATCCCGCAGGTCAGCTTGGTATCGGCGCTGCGTTAGCGCAAAAAATTCAAGCCGGCACAGTGCAAGGTGGTGCCGTGTCGTTATCCAATTTTTCGCCCTACGCACCCGCTGTTGACCTGATCAATATTCCTTACTGGTGCGGTGAGAATCAAAAATTTGCCAACCTCGTCACCTCACGCGCATGGGATAAAGAAATCACTCCGAAGGTGGTTGCCCGCGGTTACAAGCCGCTGTTTTATTTCACTGTCGACCCACGCACAGTCGCGACCCGCAAAGGCTACAAAAAAATCGCCACGCCAGCAGACATGCAAGGCATGAAGATGCGCGTTCCACCGTCCAAGCTATTGCAACAGTTTTATCGACTGGCTGGCGCCAACCCAACGGTTGTACCTTGGGGCGAAACAGCCACGGCAATCAAACAAGGTGTTGCCGATGGATTAGATCCGGCAATCTCGGCGCTCGCCACCTTTGGTTTTCACGACATTTTAGGTTGGGTCTCCACGGTACGCTCGGTACCCGATGCGCAAATGTTTGCCGCCAACGCGATGTGGTACAGCAACCTACCAACCGACATCAAAGTGGCATTTGATTTAGCCAATGAAAAAACCCAACTTGAAACCTTTGCGCAAATTGAAAAAGCACGTAACAAATCGATCGAAATCATGAAAGCCGGAGGCGCGCAGTTTTATAACTGTCTCTTATACAC
>CAWUMP010000297.1:0-2843 GCA_963923385.1 uncultured bacterium
GGGCTGAGTGGTGTGCTGTGCAAGGACTGCGCATCACGTTTGGCTTGTACAAAGATACTGCAGACCCGCGCATGTGCATATTGGACGTAGTACACCGGATTATCATTGGACTGGCTTTTGGCTAAGTCCAAATCGAAATCGAGATGTTGATCTGATTTACGCAGCACATAAAAAAATCGTGCGGCATCGTTGCCGACTTCTCGACGTAAATCGCGCAGGGTGACAAATTCGCCGGAGCGTTTGCCCATGGCAACTTTTTCGCCACCACGAAATAGCGCGGCAAATTGCACTAACGCAACGGTCAAGCGTTGGGCGTCCACCCCGCAAGCGAGCAGCGCCCCTTTGACGCGTGCAATGTAGCCGTGATGATCAGCACCCCAGACGTTGATGACTCGATCAAAGCCGCGCGAAAATTTATCAAGGTGGTACGCAATGTCTGAAGCAAAGTAAGTGAGTAAGCCGTTTTCGCGGCGGATGACGCGATCTTTTTCATCGCCAAAGGTGGTCGAGCGAAACCATAAGGCCCCGTCTTTGATGTAGGTGTGTCCGGCGGATTCGAGTTGCGCAACTGCGCGCGCCACTTGCCCTGAATCGTGTAGCGATTGTTCAGAAAACCAATGTGCATAAGTCACACCAAACTGCGCGAGGTCGTCTTGTTGATCGGCCAACATCGCTTGGAGCGCAAACCCATGCACCACGCGCCAATCGGTGGCGAGAAGTTCGCGGGCGAGTGCGATCAGTGCATCGAGCGCCGCGTCTCCGCGTACGGCTTCGTCATCCGCGACTTGTTCGGATTGCGCTGCGGCTTGTAGTGCCGCAGCGAAGCGTGGGTCATCGCGCTCGAGTTGTGCTGCGTGGGCTTGATTCAGTGCGAGAGCAATATCGCGAACATAAGCGCCGCGATACCCATCGGCAGGAAACGCCACCGTGCGACCACGTGCTTCGAGGTAACGTAACCAAACGCTCAGCGCAAGAATATCCATCTGCCGACCGGCATCATTGATGTAAAACTCGCGTGTGACGGTTGCGCCGGCTGCGGCTAGGACGTTGGCAAGACTCGCGCCATAAGCTGCGCCACGACCATGGCCAATGTGTAATGGTCCCGTCGGGTTGGCTGAGACATACTCGACTTGAATATTTTCTTGGGTGCGCGCGCTGCGACCCCAGTCGGCAGGTGCGTTGAGCACCTGCGTGATGACCGCATGTTTTGTGCGGATCGATAAACGTAAGTTAATAAACCCCGCGCCCGCGATTTCGGCCGCGCTGATTAGTCCATCGGCCCATTGCGCTTGCGCTTGGAGTGCGGCCACAATTTGTTCGGCGATTTGACGCGGATTGGCTTTGAGCGCCTTGGCCAATTGCATGGCGATATTGCAGGACAGATCGCCGTGCTCGGCTTGCTTGGGACGCTCAAGCAAGATGGGTGTTTGTGCAGACTCGGGCGCCACTTGCATGCGTGCGGCGTGGAGTCGTGCCGTGATTGCGGCTTTAGTGTCGGGCATCATAAGGGGGGCGAATTATACCTGTGACGCTTAATCAAACTCGATCGGATCAACATCAATGTGCCAGCGAATCCCACGCGGCGCATCTTCGTGGATGGCGGCGTTCCATTGACGTAAAAATCCTTGCAATGCTGGGCGCGCTGTTGATTGCACCACCAGCTGCGCGCGTTCTTTGTTGGCACGCCGCGTAATGACGTGCGGTACGGGATCAAACAATTGCACGCCATTGGGTGGTTCGACGAGCTCGGCGGCACGACGTAAAAACGCCAATGCATCGACCAAACGAGGCGCTTCAGCGCGTAACGCAGCTTCAAACACACTGGGTGGAAATCCAGCCGCTTGCCGTTCGGCCAATTGACTGCGTGCAAAGCCGGCGTAGTCGTGTCGCGCCAAGGCGCGATACAACGGATGTTCTGGATAACGCGTTTGGATCATCACCTCACCCAAGGTTTCGCGCCGCCCAGCGCGCCCGGCCACCTGCATGAGCGTGGCGAACAAACGCTCTGCTGCGCGATAGTCTGTGGACAGTAATGCGTGATCGGCATTCAGTACGCCAACAAACGTCAGCTGCGGAAAATCGTGTCCTTTGGCGATGAGTTGCGTGCCGATCAAAATATCTGCGCCACCGGCACGCACGTCATCTAAGGTGCTGATCAACGATTTGCCGCGCGCCGTATCGCGATCGATGCGCACCAGACGCGCGTGAGGAAAGTGGCTGGCCAGTGTTTCCTCGACGCGTTGTGTGCCGCGCCCAAGGGGCTCGAGATCGACATTGCCACACGTTGGACAGGCCGCAGGAATGGGTTCTTCTAGTCCGCAATGATGACAACGCAAACGTTGATCCGCGCGATGCATCACTAAGCGTGTGCTACAGCGCACACACGCTGCATTCCAACCGCACGCACCGCAGGCTAACACTGGGGCATAACCGCGACGGTTGATAAACAGCAAACTTTGTTCGCCACGCGCTAAGCGTGCAGCCAGCGCATCTTGTAGGGTTTGCGCTAATCCATGCGATTGCACGGCGGTACGCATGTCGATGGTGTGTACACGCGGTAGTTGCGCACCGGGCGAGGCGCGCTCGCGTAGTTCAATCAGCTTGTAGCGTCCGTTGATAGCGTTGGCATAACTTTCAAGCGACGGCGTGGCGGTGCCGAGCAACACGGGAACACGACTTTGCTGCGCACGAAAAATCGCGGCATCACGAGCCGAGTAACGCACGCCTTCATGTTGTTTAAATGAAGTGTCGTGTTCCTCATCGACGATGATCATCGCTAAGCGCGGAAGCGGCGTGAGCACGGCCAATCGTGTGCCCAAAATAATCCCTGATTCGCCTCGCGC